>NZ_JAAGPN010000314.1:0-8014 GCF_017104805.1 Paraburkholderia sp. Ac-20347
TCGACGAAGCCAACACGCCGGTCCTCGTGCAAGGTCTCGCCGAAGGCCGTCACGACGCCGTGTTCTTCCGCCCCGGCCGCACGACGCTGACCGAGCTGGACGGCATCGCGGTCCAGCGCCTGCCCGACGAGCCGATGAAGATCGTGCTGCCCTCGGCGCATCCGCTGGCCGCGCGGCGGCGGCTGCCGCTCGCCGCGCTCGCGAACGAGCCCTTCGTGCTGGTGCCCGGTCCCGCGGGCATCACGCTGAACGAGGAAATCGTGCGCGCGTGCGCCGAAGCCGGCTTCAGTCCGCGGCTCGCGCAGCCCGCGCCGCAGATCGCCTCGGTCGTGAATCTGGTGGCGGCGGGCCTCGGCGTGTCGATCGTGCCCGCGGCCATCGCGCAGGTGCAGGTCAAGGGCGTGCGTTATCTCGACGTGACCGGCGTGCGCATGAGCGCGAAGCTCTCGCTAGGCTGGCGCGAAGGCGATACCTCGGCGACGCTTCGGCAGTTCGTCGCGCTCGCGCAGCACGCCGGACGCGACTGAGGCGAAAAAAACGCGGGCGTTCGGGTACGCCCAACCGCGTCACGCACCGAGCCCGCGCCGCGACCCGATGCTATGCTTGACGCCGCGCATTCCCGCAGACAGGCACATCTCCGAAGGGGCCGGGCACGATGCAGCGCAGCGCGCAGGACACCGCGAACCGCACGCCGGTGCGCGTTCTCTCCAGCATGATCATGAAGCGGCCGCATCTCGTGGTCACGCTCTGCTTTGGCGTGGCGATGCTGCTCGTCGCGCTCGTCGGTCTGCGCCAGCTCTACAACATGACGCGCTACGACCTGCAAAGCCGTCTGCGCGATCTGCAGGTGCGCGCCGTGGGCGTCGACGCGCTGATCGAAGCCGAACGCCGCCGCCTCACCTTCCTGCGCAATTACGCCGAACACGTGCTCGCGGCCGCGCCCGAGGCGCGCAGCAGCACGTTGGACCCCGCCGTGCAGCACGCGCTGCAGGCCAGCACGCAAGTCGCCTGGCAGACGACCGGCGAAGTGAACGGGCCGCCCGTGTTCGGCACCAACGCCGCGACGCTCGCGGGGCTGCCCGGCTTTCATCGCGACGACGTCGATCTGCCCGGCGACATCGCGCTCGCCCGCTCGCTCAGTCCGCTCGTGGACATCAGCCAGCACGCCGACGCCGTGCAAAGCACCGTCGCCTTCATCTCGACGAACGGCGTCTTCGTAATCTCGCCCGAACAGCACGACATGAGCGTGCCCGCGCTGCTGCGCCGCTTCAGCACGATGAACTACTATCGCGGCCAGCTGCCCGACCGCAATCCATCGCGCGACGTGCTCTGGACGCCCGTCTACACGGGTCTGCAAAAAGGCGACGCCATCTCCACGCTGAGCGCGCCCGTCTATCTGCACGACCGCTTTCGCGGCGCGGTGGTGATGGACATCACGCAGTCGCGTCTGCTTTCGCTGCAACTCGCGACGGCCAATCCTGGCGATGCGCTCGAAGATGCGCCGCCGGTCGAATTCGGCCTCCTGAACAACAACGGCAACGTGGTCTACTTCCGCAACGGCGTGCTCACCGAGGAACGTCCGCATCGTTTCAGCCTCGCGCTGCTGCAGATCGCGCGCGATTCGACCGACCGCTGGATGCAGCGCGGCTCGGGCTACATCGAGCGGCGCGGCGACTACCTGCTGTATCAGCGCATCGGCCAGACGCACTGGATGCTGATGGCCGCCACCGACGACCGCGAGCTCACGCTCACCGCCGCGCGCCGCGTGTTCAGCAGCCCGCTGATCGCGGCGTGGGCCGTGCTGGTGTTGCTGCTCGTCGGCACGCTGTTTATCGTCAAGAATATTTTCGGCAATTATGTCGAGGCGAGCGGACGGCTCGAAACGCTCGCGCGCAGCGATCCGCTCACGGGCCTCGCGAATCGCCGCCGTTTTCAGGAAGCGTTTGCCGAAACCGTCGAACGCGCGCAGCGCGCCGACGACGCGCGTCACGCCAACGCGGAAAATGCAGGCGCCGCGCCCGATCGCTCCGCGCTCGCCATGCTGATGCTCGACATCGACTACTTCAAGCGCGTGAACGACCGCTACGGTCACGCAGCGGGCGACGCCGTGCTCACCTTGCTCGCGCAGATCCTGCGCGCGAACCTGCGCGGCGTGGACGTGCCCGCGCGCCTCGGCGGCGAGGAATTCGCGGCGCTGCTGCCGGGCGCCGATCTCGCGACCGCCAGCGCCGTGGCCGAGCGCGTGCGGCTCGCGGTCGAGGTCCACGCGCAGCATTTCGCCGGACCGGCGAGCGCCGCGCATCCGGAGTCGATTCCGTTCACGGTGTCGATCGGCGTGGCGGTCTGTCCCGCCGACGGCCCCGCGCACTACGAACCGCTGCTGCAGGTCGCCGACCGGCGGCTCTACGTCGCGAAGGAAAGCGGGCGCAACCGCGTCGTGATCGCCGATCCGCAGACGCTCGGCGCGTAGCGCGGGCATGCGAGGGCAAACGCAGGCACCATTCAGGGCACGATGCGGTGTTCGCATTCCTGCATGAATTCGCGCGTGCTTTGCCAGGCAAATTCATGCGCGACGAATCGCCCGAATCATGCGCCCGTGCGCGGGCGCGCAGTGCCGGATCGGCCCAACGCGAAAACCGCTAACATCGGGCGCAACGCTTCACCCTCGCGTCCGCTCCCCGCATGAAACGACGATTGACCGCGCTGACGACGTTCTGTCTCGTGGCGCTTGCCCTCTCGGCAACGCTCGCGGCGGTGACGTACGCGTCCGATGCCGTCGTCGAGCGCAATCAGCGCCAGCAGGTCGACGAATATTCGCGCCGCGCGCTGATGCGCGCCGAACTCGTCACGAACGAAGCCGTCTCCGCCCTGCACGCGCTCACGAGCCTCGACAGCACGCCGTGCACGCCCGCCCATCTGCAGGCGCTGCGGCAAACCGAGGAGCAGTTCCGCTACATCCGCAACGTGGCCTGGACCGACGGCCAGACCATCCGCTGCTCGTCGCTGCACGGCAACGTCGAACGCACGCTGCCGCCGGCCGAATGGTCGTATGGCGGCGGCTTCAGCGCGTGGCATTCGGAAATCGGCAAACGCGGCAATGAAATACGCATGCTGAACATCCGCCTCGGCGCGCATATCGTGGTGATCGATCCGCGCTTCTATCTCGACATCGTCCCGCTCGACGACACCATCGAAATCGCGCTGCTCGAATCGGGCGACGGCACGATCATCACGCGCTGGCCACGCGCGAATGCCGAGCTCGTGCAGGCCGCCTTCACGCGCGAGGCGGGCAAACCCTTTTTCGAAAAGCGCTATTACGTGGTCGAGCGCTCGCGCCGCTATCCGATTGCGGTGATCGCCTACGAGCCCGCCGACCGAGTGCGCCCCGACATGTTCGCGCAACTCAGGCTCTTCGCCGCGCCCGCGCTGCTCGCGAGCGGCTTGCTGACCTGGCTCGTGCTGCGCTGGCGGCGCAAGCTGCGCACGCCGCGCAGCGCCCTGCTCGAAGGCATCCGGCGGCGGCAGTTCGCGGCGTGGCTGCAACCGATCGTCGATCTGCAAAGCGGACGCTGCGTGGGCGCCGAGGCGCTGGTGCGCTGGACGCTCGCCGACGGCACCGTGATCGCGCCCGACAGCTTCATCCCGATGGCCGAATCGCTCGGTCTGATCCAGGCGATCACCGACCGCGTGATCGAGTCGGTGTTCGAGGGCGCGGGCGCGCTACTCGCGAAGCGCCGCGACCTGCACGTGTCGATCAACCTCACGCGCGACGACCTGATTTCCTCACGCGCGCTGGAAACGCTGCAAAGCGGCTTCGCGAAGCACGACGTGCGCCGCGACCAGATCTGGTTCGAATGCATCGAGCGCGCGTTCATCGACGCGAGCGAGGCCGCGCCCGTGCTGCAACGCTATCGCGACGCGGGCCACAAGATCCTCATCGACGATTTCGGCACCGGTTATTCGAGTCTTTCGTATCTGCAGGACCTGCCCGTGGACGGCATCAAGATCGACAAGGCCTTCGTCAACGCGCTCGCGACCGGCGCGGAAGTGAACGCGATCGTGCCGCACATCATCGGCATCGCGCACGAACTCGGGCTGATGATGATCGCCGAGGGCGTGGAGGTCGAGCAGCAGGCCGAGTATCTGCGCGAGCGCGGTGTGCAGTTCGCGCAGGGCTGGCTCTACGCGAAAGCCATGCCCGCCGCCGAGTTCGCGCGCTGGGTCGAGGCCGCGCAGACGTCCGGGCCTTCCGGCCCTTCCGCCGCGAAGCGCGAGGACGAAGCGGCGGCGCACGCCGCGCCGCGCGCCTGATCCGCGCCCATTTCCAACATATTGACCACAAATTCCAACTTAGTGGATAATGCGTCCACTATGTCAGAAACCAGCCCGACCGACACCGGCATCAACGAACGCATCGCCCAGCGCGTGCGCGAATTGCGCGCTGCGCGCGGCTTCACGCTCGAAGCGCTCGCCACGCGCAGCGGCGTCAGCCGCTCGATGATCTCGATGATCGAGCGCGGTTCGGCCAGCCCCACGGCGGTCGTGCTGGAAAAACTCGCGTCGGGCCTCGGCGTGTCGATGGCGAGCCTGTTCGGCGGCGCGAGCGAATCCGCGCCCGCCGAGCCGCTCGCGCGCCGCGACGCCCAGACGCAATGGCGCGACCCGCAATCGGGCTACACGCGCCGCAGCCTTTCGCCGGCCAACTGGCCTTCGCCCATTCAGCTCGTCGAAGTGGACTTCCCGCCCGGCGCGCGCGTGGCCTATGAAACCGGCAGCCGCGAGCACGTGTTTCATCAGCAGGTCTGGCTACTCGAAGGCCGCCTCAATGTCGAACTCGGCGATCAGTTGCACGCGCTCGAAGCGGGCGACTGCCTCGCGATGCGGCTCGACCAGCCGCTGATTTTCAGCAATCCGGCTTCCCAGCCCGCGCGCTACCTCGTTGCCATTTGCGACGCGCGCGGCAATTGACACGGCGCGGCGTCGCCGAAATCCCATCACGCTTGCACAGGAATCCTTATGAATACCGAATCGCCGCGCGACAGCGTGAAGTTCATCGAATGCACCGAGGCTGAACACGCGGCCGCCATTCTCGAGATTCTGAACGACGCCATCGTCAATTCGACCGCGCTGTACGACTACAAGCCGCGCGCGCCGGAAGCGATGCGCACGTGGTTCGAGGTCAAGCGCGCGAACGGCTTTCCCGTCGTCGGCGCGGTGGACGAAGCAGGCACGCTGCTCGGCTTCGCGAGCTGGGGCGCGTTCCGTCCGTTCCCGGCCAACAAGTACACGGTCGAGCACAGCGTCTACGTGCATCGCGACTCGCGCGGCCTGGGGCTCGGCGAGCGCCTGCTGCGCGAACTGATCCGCCGCGCGCAGGAAAAGGAATTGCACGTGCTGGTGGGCTGCATCGACGCCACGAACGCCGCGAGCATCGCGCTGCATACGCGCCTTGGCTTCACGCACTCGGGCACGATCAAGGAAGTCGGCTTCAAGTTCGGCCGATGGCTCGACGCGGCGTTCTACCAGCTCAATCTGGCCACGCCCGCACAGCCGGTCGACGGCTGAATGGTCTGAACGCCGGACCTCGCCGGCGCGAACGGCTGATTCGCGGCGGCGGGTTTGCTGAGCACGGCGCTGTCGTAGCCGCGGCCCGCGAAGCGCACGACATCGACGAGACTGAAACCCTGCGCGCGATAGAACGCAATCAGATCGGCGGCCGGAAACGGCGTGTCGAGCGCGAGTTGCGTGCAGCCGCGCGCGGCGGCCCAATGCGAGGCGAACGCGAGCAGCGCACGGCCGATGCCGCGACTCTGCCACGTCGGCTCGATACCGAACTGATGCACCGACGCCACGCCGCGCGAACGATACTGCTCGCAAGGCGATGCGCCGTCGCGGCCCTCGAGGGTCAGCGTACCGACGATCCGCCCGCTGCACACCGCCACGAAACAATCGCCCGCCAGCGCGCGCTGCCGCGTGGCGCCCGCACCCTGATCCGCGCACGCGCAATGCAGCCCGAGCGACGCAAGCCGCGCGAAGGCGCGGTGCAACAGTTGCGTAAGCTGCTCCCACGAATCGCGCTGCGGATCGAAGCGCCGCAACACCAGACGGCCCATGCCAGGCGGCGTGCAGACGATGCGTTCGTCGCGTTCGTGGTGTCGTTGCGGGGCGCGGCGTGGGGACATGGCCTCTCCTGTCGTTGTCCTGAACCGAAGTCTAGGGTCGGCTCCGGCGCGCCTCAAGCAAAAATCCCGTAAAAATCGTGACGATTCATGACAATGGCGCGTGTTTTTTATCGCACAAATTATTTCGCCATCCGAACTAAATTATCGAAGCGGAGCGATTCGCCCGTCGGTGAGACAATAGCGCCACCGACCACACGGAGAACGACGATGGCGCACGGCGAACACACGTACACAGTGAAAGTCCAATGGACCGGCAATCGCGGCAGCGGCACGAGCGGCTATCGCGACTACGACCGAGACCACCTGATCGAATCGGCCGGCAAGCCCGCGATTCCAGGCTCGGCCGATCCCGCGTTTCGCGGCGACGCCGCGCGCTGGAATCCCGAAGATCTGCTCGTCGCGTCGGCGAGCGCCTGTCACAAGCTCTGGTATCTGCATCTGTGCGCCGACGCGGGCATCGCCGTGCTCGACTACGTGGACGAAGCGCAAGGCACCATGATCGACACCGCCGAGGAAGGCCGTTTCAAGGAAATCGTGCTGCATCCGCGCGTGACGATCCGCGCCGGCGACGACCGCGCGCGCGCCGAACATCTGCATCACACGGCGCATGAGAAATGCTACGTCGCCAACTCGGTCAATTTCCCGATTCGCTGCGAGCCGGTCATCGTGCAGGCGGACGCGTAAGCCGCGCGATCACGCCCGCGCGCTCGCGAGATAGGCGTCCAGTCCGCTCGCGAGCGCATCGAACACGGCCTTGCAGCGGCGATTGCCGCGCAGGTCTTCGTGCATCGTGATCCACACCGGCAGGCGGATCGCGAACGCACGCGGCAACACGCGCACGAGCGAGGCGTCGCGCCGCGCGATGCCGACCTGGCACGCGCCAATGCCGCAACCGGCGCGGATCATCGCGAACTGCGCGACGTCGCTGTCGGTGCGCAGCGCGAACGCCTCGCGCTTCCAGAACGGCCACTTGCGCGTCGCCTCACGCACGAAGGGCGTGACCGTGTCATAGCCGATCAGCGCGAACTGCGGCAGGTCGGCGAGCGTGCGCGGCGTGCCATTGGCGTCGAGATAATCGGCGCGCGCGTGCAGCCCCACTTCCGTTTCGCCGATACGCCGCGCGATCAGCATCTCCTGCTGCGGCTGCGTCATGCGCACGGCGATATCCGCTTCGCGCTGCAGCAGATCCTGCACGCGGTTGGTCGCGACCAGTTCCACCACGAGTTCGGGATGCGTGCGCCGCACTTGCGCGAGGATGGGCGGCAGCACTTCGATGCCCACCACTTCGCTCGCCGAGACGCGCACCACGCCGCGCATGCCGTCGCCCTGTCCCGCGGCCGCGCGTTCGAGCGCGGCCGCCGTGGAGCGCATCGCTTCGGCGTGACCGCGCAATGCGCGCGCCGCTTCGGTCGGCAAAAAGCCTGCGGGCGAGCGCGTGAAGAGCGGCTGACCAAACGCGGCTTCGAGCGCGACCACGTGCCGCCCCGCCGTGGGCTGCGTGATGCCGAGCGCGCGCGCCGCGCCCGAGAGCGAGCCCTCGGTGAGCACCGCGAGGAAGGTCCGGTAGAGTTCCCAGTTCAGATTCGAGGCCATACAGAAATGTATAGCCGATAGTCCATCTTCGGCAATTTTTTATGATCGCCGATCCGCGCAGAATGCAGCCATCGAATCCACAACGGAGAACGGCAATGGCGGCAATTCCTGACACGGCGCGCACCGCACTGGTGCTGGGCGCGAGCGGCGGTATCGGCGGCGAAGTGGCGCGCCAGTTGCGCCGCGCGGGCTGGCAGGTGCGCGCGCTCAAGCGCAACCTCGGCGGTGCGGCTGGCGAG
>NZ_JAAGPN010000029.1:0-52028 GCF_017104805.1 Paraburkholderia sp. Ac-20347
TTTCGGTTCAGTTAAGAACCGGTCGCTCACTCAAAGCTGACAGGTAATTGAATTACTTCAAAAACCTGACTTACTTTAGTGTGAGACTCTTGATACTTTTGCTTCTCCTGACCGGCTCCGAAGAACCGCTCAGGTCGCATCACCTATCAAGCGCCCACACTTATCGGCTGTAAATTTTTAAAGATCGCGTCGCCCAAACTGCCCGGTTCGACTGCCGCACCGTAGTGCGCTGTTACTACCCGGCGTTTGCTGCGTTGCTGCGTCAGCAGCAGAGAAACGAGATTATGAAGGCTCTTTTTCGTTTCGTCAACATCTTTTTTGCGCTACCGCTTAAAAGCTTGTTGATCCTGCGAACCCGCTTGTTTCGTCGCGGGCTTCGCGCTGCGGTGTCAGTGACATCGAATTGCGAAGGAGGCGAATTCTAGTCATACGCATGACATATTGCAAGCGGTTTTTTTGGTATGTCCTTCCGGCTTCACGCAGCGCATCGCCCTCAGCAGTAGCCCGCCAGCGCACGGAACACCACGCGGCCACACGCCCTCTTCTCCTCATCCTGTAGGGCAAACCGATGGCCTGCGCGGAACAGACTAGAATATGGGGTTCTCTGCATCCCAACTCACTGATTTATGCGCTCGCGAATCGCCAAACGCCTCCCTCCTGACGCCGACAAGCTTGTCGGCCTGTCGCTCGCCCTGTTCGCCTCGGGCAGCCGCACCGAAGACCGCTTCTGGGAGGCCAAGCTCGACACGCTCCTAGCGAAGGTCGTGCGAAACGGCAATCAGACCACGCTCGACGCCGCGCTCGATCATCTGCAGCAGAATCATCCGGACGCCTACGGCGCGCTCGCCGACATGGCGGAAACGCATAGCGAGTCGTTCATCCTCGAGCACGAGGGCGAGAAGTACGAGGCGCTGCTGGTCGCCGCGCCCGTGCTCGCCTGGACGCGCTACGTGATTCCGTCGGGTCCGCTGAAGGCCGATGCCTCGGACGCCCTGCGCACGCATCTGCAGGCACACGTGCTGGCGAGCGGCACGCATGTCGCGATGGCGCCCTATCTCTATAGCATCGACCAGCTCCCGCGCCATCACGTAGAAACGTGGCGCCTCGCCCAGCAGCTTTCGCAGTCGGCGCTGACCGGCAACGCCGCGAAGATCAGCACGGGCGAGCTGCCCGAGACGTCGCCGATCCTCGCCGACCCGCGTTTCCTGCTCGCCGTGGTGGCTGCACCGCTCGGCGCGCCGCTGTTCCGCTGGCAGGAAGAAGAAAACGGCTCGCGCATCGAGCGCGGCCAGTGCCTCGAACAATGGGCCACGCAGGGCGGCGCCAATCTGGCCGTCGTCATGCCGGGCTGCGAGTTCGAATGCCTGCTGCCGGACGCCTACTACTCCGCCTGCCGCGACGCCGACGAGCGCGTGCGCCCGCACACCATCCGCACCGCCGTGCGTTATCTGCTCGACACGATCGGCGCGACGGCGCAAGACCTGCGCGCCGTCGTCGCCGGCTTCGGCGAGCGTCGCATCGACGAATACCGCATCGGCTTCACGAAGCGCGGCAGCAACGACGTGCTGTACGGCGTCGTCTGGCCGCTCTACGGTCGCGAAAACGGTGACGCGGAGATCGACGAAGAGCCGTCCGAAGAAAGCGACGCCACCGGCCCGCTCGAAGAAATCGTGACGCTGCTCAAGGAATCGGGCATCACCGATATCCGTCGCCACGCAGGCCGTTTCGAGCCGGAATATTGCGACGATTGCGGCGTGCCGCTCTATGCCGATCCGCTCGGCGAAATCGTCCACGCCGAGATGCCGGAAGATGCTGAGCCCGTTCAGCCTCACTTCCACTAAGCAACGCGGCGTATTCCTACCCGCTGCATCCCAAGTCCCGCCACTGTGCGGGATTTTTTTTTGCCCTACGTCCTACGCCATCTGGACAGGCCGTCAAACGGCGGCCGTTTTGTCATCATGGTGCGGTAGTTCCGGTTTCGAGCGACGTGTGCCGAAGGTACGCGCAGCACAACATTTCGAGAGGCAATACACGGGAGGGCAGTGTTATGCGGTTTGCTGTATTCAATCCGGACGCCGAACGGCGCGAAGGACTCAAGGCGCTGTTAAGACAAATCGACCGTCGCGCGCGTTTCAGCGACGCCCCGGACTGGCGTAGCGCCGAACGCGCGGCGCAGCGTTTCACTCCGAACCTGTTCGTGATCGACTGGCACGACGGCATCGTCGCTGGCGAACTGCGTCAGTTCGTGAGCCGGCACCGCACGCTGCCCATCGCCGTGCTCGTCGATCGCACCGAACCGCCGCACAAGGTGCGCGCCCTGCTCTCCGAAGGCGCGCGCGGCATCATCCGCCGCACGACCGACTCGATCCTGATCGTCAAACTGCTCGAACTGATCCTGCTCGGCGGCGACCATCTGCCCGCCGATGTCTTTGGTCCGACGTTCTGCCCGCCCGGTGCGTGGCCGGTTCCGCCGCGCCGCAATGCACGCGGCATGCCGCTGCCGCGCAAGCTTTCAACGAGGGTGACGCTCTCGCCGCGCCAGGAGCAGATCCTGCGTTGCGTGCATATGGGCAGCACGAACAAGATGATCGCGCGTGCACTCGGCATCAGCGAAGGCACGGTCAAGGTTCATCTGGCGAGCATCTTCCAGCAGCTCGGCGCACCCAACCGGGCGGCGGCCGTGGCGATCTACAACGGCTTGCTGTCGAATCAGCTGCAGGTGCTGCGTACGCGTCGCGAAAGTCCGCGCAAACCCGCACATGGCGAACACGGTCCCACGCCGCTGCGCACCCGCGTGGAGGCGGAGTTCCGCTATCCGTTGCTGACAGACGACACCTTTGCGCCGCTACCGATGGCCGCGGAGCCCATGCCGCCTTACGGCGACGCGGCGCCCGCGCCCTGCAATCCGCCCGCGGCCACCCTCGTCGACGCAGAAGACCCCGAAGCGCCGCCAGGCAGCACACACGTTTTGCCCTCCAACGAGTAATATGAAGCACATGGGGTTCCTCTATACGCCACTACCGTTGTGGGTCATCGTCGGTGCATGGGTTGCATCGGCGGGTCTGCTTGCGTTCGCGCTATGGAACAACCCGTTCAAGCGTCTGCAGGACGCGACGCTCCAGCACGTGTGGCTCGCCATCATCGTGGCCGTCTCCGTGCTGTGGGCGAGCAACGCGTGGCTCGAAGACGGCACCGTGCTGCATCTGCTCGGCGCCACCCTCGTGGTCACGCTGTTCGACTGGGGCCTGGCGCTCATCGCCATGGCCGTGGTCGTCGCGCTCGCGGCGCTGGTGTTCGACTCGCCGTGGGACGGCGTCGCGCTCACCTTCCTCGTCTACGGTGCGTTTCCGGTCTGCCTGTCTGCGTTGCTGCAGCGCGCCTTCACGGCCTGGTTGCCGCGCAACCTCTTCATGTTCATCGTCGGGCAGGGCTTCGTCTCACCGGCCATCGCCGTCTCCGCGGCGGCGTATCTCGCACTCGGCACGCACATCGCGCTCAACAACGGTTCGATGCTCGCGGTGCCGGCCGGCTACGCGTTCAGCGTCTTCCTGCTCGCATCCGGCGAGGCCTGGTTCACCGGCATGGCGACCGCGCTGATCGCCGTCTACCGTCCCTCGTGGGTCACGACTTACGACGTGCGACGCTATCGCCTCGGCGGCCCTCGCACCTGAGCCTGGCCGAGCAACACTGAGCGCACCCGTGCGCCGCCCAAGCATCGCTGACGCAAGCAACGCGTCGCATCCCTGATGGTTTCCTCGATTGCGACCCGCCGGTCGTGCGCTAGAATGAACCGGCGCCTGCGGCCACAAGCCGCGTCGCGCTCACTGCGTGTGCGGCAACAACGGTCGATCCCACGAGGGCAACGCGCGAAATAATTGTTTCAGGATTGAACTCAACCACGCAGCGCAGCATCTTACGGTGCCAGACGTTCCACCCTCATCCAGAACAATCAGATGGACCGCAACATCGCTTTCCGCCAGTTGCTGCGTACCGGAGGCCGACTGGTCGCCTGCGCCGCGAGCCTGATGCTCGTCTGCACGCTGCCCGCCGAGGCCGATCAGCTCGAGCAGCAAAACGATCTCGTCAACACCTACGTCACGCAGATGCATGCCGATCCGCTGGTCGCGCGTTGCGCCGCGCACGGCAACTTCATCGCCGGCACGTCGAGTGTGCTCGATCACGTCGAATTCCCGCCCAGTTCCTTCGATAGCGCGCACGCCACCGTCACGCCCTGGAACGATTCCTTCGATGAAGGCAAGCAGCGTGTGAAGGTCGATACGATCGTCACGGTCGACGGCATCGGCATTCCGCAAGACAGCAACCACGCACCGTACGATCTCAAATTCCGCTGCGGCTACGTCGGTCAGCAGATCCTCGCCTTCAGCTGGAACGATCCTGAACCGCCAGCCCGCGCGCACAGCGAACGCAGCAGCGCGTCGTCCGGCGCGGCGCATGTGAGCGGCAAGCACGGCGCCAAGTCGAAGAAAGCCACCGGCAAGGGCAAAGGCACGACGAAGAAGTCGACGGGCAAATCGAGCCACAAGTCGTCGTCCACCTCGTCGAAGAGCGCCACGAAGTCCGCATCGAAATCGACGACGAAGTCCACCGCGAAAGCCACGGCGAAGAAGTCGTCGACGAAGAAAAAGTCGACGGCGCAGTAAGCGCGGCACGACAGTTCACGCGCGCAACAGCGCGAACAAAAAGGGGGAAGCGGCTCACACCGCTTCCCCCTTTTTCATATCGTCACCATCGTGGCGATGCCGTCAGGCGAGCCTCAGGCAAAGTTTTCGACGTGATGCAGAATGGCCTGCAGCATCGCCGCGCCAAGCGAGGCGCTGCGCTCGCCGTTCCAGCCCACGCGCTCGTCGGGCAGATTCGCGTTGTCCTTGAACGGCATTTCGAGCGTGAGCGAGAGACAGCCATAACGATGGCCGATGTACTTTGACGCCAGCTTGAGCGCGTCCTCGCGATAGCGGCTCGCTTCGTAGCCGTGCTTGTCCTGGAAGTCGGGGCTCGCGATCTTGAAGGCGTCGATGAACGCCTTCTGCTCCGTGCGCTGCTGATCCGTGAAACCCGGCAGCATTTCCGAGCCCGCCACGAACACGTAGGGCAGCGTTTCGTCGCCGTGGATGTCGAAGAACAGATCGCAACCGGTCTGCTCGATCGCATCACGCACCACCAGCACTTCCGGACTGCGCTGCGCGTCCGGCGCCATCCATTCACGATTCAGGTTCGCGCCCACAGCGTTCGTGCGCAGATTGCCGTGCACGCTGCCGTCCGGGTTCATGTTCGGCACGATGTGGAAGATCGCGCGGTCGAGCAGCTTGCGCGCGACCGGATCGCCCGACCAGTCGCCCCACCCCGCCAGCCGCTTCACGAGACCTTCGACGAACCATTCGGCCATCGATTCGCCCGGATGCTGGCGCGCGATGATCCACACGGTCTGCTTGGGCTTGCCTTCGGGCGTGGTGTCGCCGGGCATGCCGAGCGAGAGCAGCGACATCGGCCGGCCCTCGACGCTCTGGCCGAGTTCGCTCAGCGTAGCGTGCGGCAACTGCTGCAGCGCGCCGAGGAATTCCGAGTGGCGCTCCTCGCCGTACGGCTCGAAGTACGCGTAGTAGATGCTGTCGAAGTCGGGCGTGTGCTCGATGGTCAGCGCCTTGCCGTCGTACGAGGTCGGCACGCGGAACCAGTTCACGCGGTCGTAGCTCGCGACGGCCTGGTAGTCGCGCCAGCCTTCGGGAAACGCGCACGCCGATGCGTTCTCGAAGGTCATCGTGCACGGCTCGCCGCGCGCGCCCGTCAGGCGGAAGTAGAACCACTGCGCGAACTCGGACTGATTGTCGGGTCGCACGCGCAGACGAATGTCGTCGGGCTGCTCGCACGACAGGACTTCGATCGCGCCCGCGTCGAACTGGCTGGAGATGGAAATCGTCATGGCAATATCCTTGGCTGGATCGGTGCTCGCGCGCCGCTCAAACGGTCAAATCGATCAATCGGCGATGCGCCGGCGGAATACGTAGGTCGAATCGTTCGATGCGCCCGCATCGAATGCATAGCCTTCGCTGTCGAAGGCCTTGAGCGCTTCGGGCTCGGCGATGCGGTTCTCGACCGCATAGCGCGCCATCAGGCCGCGCGCGCGTTTCGCGTGGAAGCTGATGATCTTGTAGCGGCCACCCTTCCAGTCCTCGAAAACCGGCGTAATCACGGGCGCGTCGAGCTTCTTCGGCTTCACGGCCTTGAAGTACTCGTTCGATGCGCAATTCACGAGCACGCGCGCGCCGTGCTTCGCGCTCTTCGCGTGGTTGTGCTCGAACTGCGCGTTGAGCGCGTGCGTGATGCGCTCGCCCCAGAACGCGTAGAGATCCTTGCCGCGCGCGTTCTCGAAGCGCGTGCCCATCTCCAGACGATACGGTTGCAGCAGGTCGAGCGGACGCAGCAGACCATAGAGACCCGAGAGCACGCGCACGTGGTTCTGCGCGTAGTCGAGGTCGGCGTGCGAAAGCGAGCGGGCGTCGAGACCCTCGTACACGTCGCCGTTGAACGCGAGTACGGCCTGCTTCGCGTTGGTCTGGCTAAAGCGCGTGGACCAGTCGGCGTAACGCTGGAAATTCAGGCGCGCGAGCGGGTCGGAAATGCTCATCAACGTGCCGATCTGCTGCGGCGACAGGCGGCGCAGGCCGTCGATCAGCTCGGCCGCGTCGTCGACGAAATCGGGGATGGTGTGGGTGTCGACGTGCGCCGGCGTGTCATAGTCGAGCGATTTGGCCGGCGACAGAACGATTATCATAGAGGCTTGCAGGGCACGCGGTGCCCATGTTCAAAGGCGAAAGCCCGATTGTAGCGAATTCACGAATGACCGGTTTTACGCCCCGGAATCCCGACGCGCCCATCGTGGTGCTCGACTCCAATGTCTGGCTCGACATCCTCATCTTCGACGATCCCCACACGCGGCCGATCCGCGCCGCGCTCGAACGCGGCGACCTCACGGCGCTGATCGACGCGCGTTGCCGCGGCGAACTCGCGTTCGTGCTCGATTATCCGCATCTGCAGGGACGCGGCGTGGACAAGGCCGGCGCGCTGGCCGCGCTTGCGCCGCTGGTCTCGCTGATCGAGCCGCCCGAGCTGCCCGCCGACGCGCGTGCGCTGCCGCAATGCCGCGACCGCGACGACCAGAAGTTCCTCGAACTCGCGCGCGCAAGCGGCGCGGCGTGGCTGGTCTCGAAGGACCGCGCCGTGCTCAAGCTCGCGAAGCGCATCGCGCGCGATTTCGGCTTCCGGATCGCCACGCCCGATGTGTTCCTCGCCGAATGCGGGCTGGGCGGCGCGGCCGAAGCCGCCGCCTGAACCGGCGCACGCAGCCGCGCCGATTTCCCTACAATCAGGCTTTCCTGTTCCTCCGATTCCAGACGACCGCGCCATGAACGCACCGCATCCTTCGCAAGCTCCGTCGACGCAGAACCTGCTCACGCCCTCTTTTCCGTCGCGTCTGCCCGACGTCGGCACGACGATCTTCACGGTGATGAGCGCGCTCGCCGCTGAAAAGGGCGCGGTCAATCTCGGTCAGGGCTTCCCCGATTTCAACTGCGATGCGCGCATCGTCGACGCAGTGGCGCAAGCCATGCGCGACGGCCACAACCAGTATCCGCCGATGGCCGGCGTCGCCGCGCTGCGCGAAGCGATCGCCGGCAAGATCGAGCAGGTCTACGGCCGCCGCTACGACGCCAACAGCGAAATCACGGTGACCGCGGGCGCGACCCAGGCGCTCCTCACGACGATTCTCGCGACCGTGCATCCCGGCGACGAAGTGATCGTGGTCGAGCCGACCTACGACAGCTATCTGCCGTCGATCGAACTCGCGGGCGGCAAGCCCGTGTTCGTGACGCTCGAAGCGCCCGATTACGCGATTCCGTTCGACCGCCTCGCCGCGGCCATCACGCCGAAAACGCGCCTGATCCTCATCAACACGCCGCACAACCCGACCGGCACGGTCTGGCGCGCCGAGGACATGCGCAAGCTCGAAGAGATCGTGCGCGGCACCAACGTGCTGATCCTCTCCGACGAAGTCTACGAACACATGGTCTACGACGGCCAGCCGCACGAGAGCGTGGCGCGCTATCCGGAACTGGCCGCGCGCAGCTTTATCGTGTCGAGCTTCGG
The DNA here is from genome assembly GCF_017104805.1 of Paraburkholderia sp. Ac-20347. Taxonomy (NCBI): domain Bacteria; kingdom Pseudomonadati; phylum Pseudomonadota; class Betaproteobacteria; order Burkholderiales; family Burkholderiaceae; genus Paraburkholderia; species Paraburkholderia sp. Ac-20347. Next base: position 8,161 of record NZ_JAAGPN010000029.1, read on the forward strand.
CAAGACGTTTCACGTGACCGGCTGGAAAGTGGGCTACGTGGCCGCGCCCGCGCCGCTCACGGCGGAGTTCCGCAAGGTGCATCAGTTCAACGTGTTCACGGTGAATACGCCGATGCAGGTGGGTCTGGCGCAGTATCTGCGCGATCCGCAGCCGTATCTGGACCTGCCCGCGTTCTATCAGCGCAAGCGCGACTTCTTCCGCGCAGGCCTCGCGAACTCGCGCTTCAAGCTGCTGCCGTGCGAGGGCACCTACTTCCAGTGCGTCGATTATTCGGCGATCAGCGACCTGCCCGAAGCGGAGTTCTCGAAGTGGCTCACTTCGGAGATTGGCGTGGCGGCCATTCCGGTGTCGGCGTTCTATCACGAGTCGCACGAATCGGGCGTGGTGCGCTTTTGCTTCGCCAAGCAGGAGAGCACGCTCGCCAGCGCGCTCGAACGGCTCGCGCGGCTCTGAGCGCGTAACATCCCGCCGCCCCGCCAGCGCGATGACACCGCGAACCGCCTCGAGGCGTGTCCGGTCATCGCGCGGCAGGGCGCGCTCCTGCGCGTTACGCGTTCGCTTCGAGATACGCCTTGCGGTCGGCGCCCACGCGCTGCGCGGCCGGGCGCTCGCTCACGAGCTTGACGTACGCCTTCCAGTCCACGCCGGCCTCGGCGAGGAAATCGCGGCCGTAGACCTTCTGCGTCGCCATGCCGACGAGCGGCAGGCTCACGAACGCCGCCATGTCGGCCACGCCGAACTGTTCGCCGCCCACATACGGCGCGAACTTCGCGAGCCGCTTAAAGCTCGCCACATAGCGGTTCAGACGCTTTTCGACCGTCGCCTTCACTTCGTCGCTAGCCTTTCCGCCGAAGAACGCCTCGCCGTACAGCTCGCGCGCAACCAGCTCCAGATGCGTTTCGATGAAGGTGATCAGCTCGCGCTCCTTGGCGGCCTGCCACGGATCGGCCGCGAAGATGCGCTTGTCGGGAAAGCGCGCCGCCAGATACTCGACGATCACTTCCGACTCGCACAAAAAGCCCTGCTCCGTTTCGATGTACGGCACCTTGCCGCCCGGCGATTCGGCGAGCTGCGCCTCGGCGAGCGGCAGCTTCGTCAGCACTTCCTCGAACGGAATGCCGTGCTCGAGCAGCACGAACTTCACCTTGTTGTAGTAGTTCGAGACCGCAAAACCATGCAGCTTGATCATCCTCATCTCCTCCGTTGGGGCGATGTCCGGCAATTCGAGATTGCCGAACCGTTTTCATAAAAATGTACGACCGTGCTATTCTAGGCCAATCATGGAGCCAGGCTTCCAATGACTTTCCATCATTTCAATATTGAGACACCCGGCGACGATGCGGCAACGTATCCCGCCGACACCTTCGCGAAACTCGCCGTAAAAGGCAAGTCCGGCAAACGCGCCGCGTGCAGCGTCACGCGCCTGCGCGCCGTTTCCATCGCATCGAACGAGGCCCAGTCATGAGCGCCGAACTCCTCAGCACCCGCCCGCACGGCCATGAATCGACGCTCGTGCTCACGCTCTCGAATCCCGGCGCGCGCAATGCGCTGCATCCCGACATGTACGCCGCCGCGATCGAAGCGTTCGATACCGCCGAGCGCGATCCGTCGCTGCGCGCGATCGTCCTCACGGGCGCTGACAACTTCTTCTGCGCGGGCGGCAACCTGAACCGCCTGCTCGAGAACCGCGCGAAAGACCCGTCGGTGCAGGCCGCCAGCATCGACATGCTCGCCCAATGGGTCACGGCCATGCGCCAGTGCAGCAAGCCCGTGATCGCCGCCGTGGAAGGCGCGGCAGCAGGCGCGGGCTTCTCGCTCGCGCTGGCCGCCGACCTGCTGGTCGCCGCCGAAGATGCGAAGTTCGTCATGGCCTACGCGCGCGTCGGCCTCACGCCCGACGGCGGCGGCTCGTGGTTCCTCGCGCAGTCGCTGCCGCGCGCGCTCGCATTCGAGCTGATGGCCGAAGGCAAGCCGATCGCCGCGTCGCGCCTCGCCGAACTGGGCGTCGTCAACCGCATCGCCAAACCGCAGGGCGCGCTCGACGCCGCGCTCGCCTGGGCCGACGAACTCGCGAAGATCGCGCCGAACTCGGTCTCGCGCATCAAGGGTCTGACGAACGTCGCCGTCACGCACACGCTCGACGAGCAGCTCGCCGCCGAACGCGACAACTTCGTCGCCTCGCTGCATCACAGCGACGGCCTCGAAGGCATCACCGCGTTCCTCGAAAAACGTTCCCCGGTCTACAAGCGATGAGCGAATTCCAGTTGCCGCAGCGCCGCCGCATCTATCTGATGCGCCATGGCGACGTCACCTATTTCGACGATTCGGGCCGCGCGATCGATCCGGACACCGTACCGCTCAACGATAACGGCCGCGCCCAGGCGAGCGCCGCCGGCGCGGCGTTCGCGCAGCAAGGCGTGCGCTTCGATCGCGTGATCGTGAGCGGCTTGCGGCGCACGATCGAAACCGCGCAGCATGTGCTCGACGCGACCGGCCAGCAGATCGCGCTCGAAGAACAACCGGCGTGGCAGGAAATCCGCGGCGGCCGTCTCGCCGACATCGCGCCCGCCGACATCGAGAACGCGTTTCTGCGCGCCTTCGACGGCGTCGTGCCCGAAGAGACGCGCTTTCTCGGCGGCGAGAGCATCGGCGAACTGCTCGATCGCGTGCTGCCCGCCGTCGCCGAACTGCGCGCCGATCCCGCCTGGGACACGGCGCTGCTCGTGCTGCACGGCGGCGTGAACCGCGCGATTCTCTCGCTCGCGATCACGGCGGGCGGTCGCATGTTCTTCGGCCACCTCGCGCAGACCACGGGCTGCATCAACGTGCTCGACGTGGGCGCGGCGCCGCACGACTGGGTCGTGCGCGCGCTGAACCACGCGCCGCCCTCGCCTTTGCATCGCGACACCCGCAACACCACGATGGAGATGCTGTACGCGCAATATCTGCGCTATCGCCCGCAGCGCTAGCGCGTTGCACCGACGGCTTACACAAGAACGGAGACAAACATGGCGCAAGCCACCCCGGATGGAGACAAGAACGCCGCCGACAAGTCGACCGACTTTTCGGCGTTCGAAGGCACGCGGCCCGTGGCCGACCGTCAACGTTTCGATGTCGACGCCTTGAGCGCGTGGCTCGCGGCGCACGTCGCGGGCTTCGCCGGACCGCTCACGGTCGAGCAGTTCGCCGGCGGGCAGTCGAATCCCACCTTCAAGCTCGTCACGCCCACGCGCAGCTATGTGATGCGCGCGAAGCCGGGACCGAAGGCGAAGCTGCTGCCTTCGGCACACGCCATCGAACGCGAATATCGCGTGATGGATGCGCTCGGCGCCACCGACGTGCCCGTCGCGAAGATGCTCGCGCTGTGCGAAGACGAAGCCGTGATCGGCCGCGCGTTCTATGTGATGGAGTTCGTCGAGGGCCGCGTGCTCTGGAACCAGGCGCTGCCCGGCATGACGCGCGAGGAACGCGGCGCGATCTACGACGAAATGAACCGCGTGATCGCCGCGCTCCACAACGTGAAGCCCGACGCCATCGGTCTCGCGGACTTCGGCAAGCCCGGCAATTATTTCGCACGCCAGATCGATCGCTGGAGCCGTCAATATCAGGCCTCGGAAACCGAGTCGATCGACGCGATGAACCGCCTGATCGAGTGGCTGCCGCAACACATGCCCGACGATCAGGGCTCGCGCGTGTCGGTCGTGCACGGCGACTTCCGCCTCGACAACCTCATCTTCCATCCGACCGAGCCGCGCGTGCTCGCCGTGCTCGACTGGGAACTCTCGACGCTCGGCGATCCGCTCGCCGACTTCTCGTATCACTGCATGGCGTGGCACGTCGATCCGGGCCAGTTCCGCGGCATCGGCGGACTCGACTGGCAGGCGCTCGGCATTCCCGACGAGCAGCATTACGTGCAGCGTTATTGCGAGCGCACCGGCCTCGAAATCCGCGGCGACTGGAACTTCTATCTCGCCTACAACATGTTCCGCATCGCAGCCATCCTGCAAGGGATCATGAAACGCGTGGTCGACGGCACCGCCGCCAGCGCCCAGGCCGCCGACGCCGGACGCCGCGCACGGCCGATGGCCGAACTCGCGTGGCACTACGCGCAAAAGGTGCGCTAGCCGCGCACCGGATTTCCTGACTCATCATCGGCAAACCGATCAGCAAACCCATCGCACTCGAAACGTATTCGGTGCTCTTTAGCGAGGTCCCAGATGAATTTCGATTACACCCCGAAAGTGCAGGCGCTGCGCGAGAAGCTGCTCGCGTTCTTCGACGAACACATCTATCCGAACGAGTCCGTCTATCACGAGGAAGTCGAGCGCAACCGCGCCGCCGGCAACGCGTGGGTGCCCACCGAAATCGTCGAGAAGCTCAAGGTCAAGGCGCGCGAAGCCGGACTGTGGAATCTGTTCCTGCCGGAATCGCATCGCGGCGCGGGTCTGACGAACCTCGAATACGCGCCGCTGTGCGAGATCATGGGCCGCGTGATCTGGGCGCCCGAAGTGTTCAATTGCAGCGCGCCCGACACCGGCAACATGGAAACCCTCGAGCGCTACGGCGCCGAGGAGCACAAGCGCCAGTGGCTCGACCCGCTGCTGCAGGGGCAGATTCGTTCGGCCTTCCTGATGACGGAGCCGGAAGTCGCTTCGTCGGATGCGACCAACATCCAGACGCGCATCGAGCGTGACGGCGACGACTACGTGATCAACGGCACGAAGTGGTGGTCGTCGGGTGCGGGCGATCCGCGCTGCGCGGTGTATATCGTGATGGGCAAGACCGATCCCGATGGTCCGCGCCACGCGCAGCAATCGATGATCCTCGTGCCTTCCGACGCGGCGGGCATCACGGTCAAGCGCCCGCTCACGGTGTTCGGCTACGACGACGCGCCGCACGGCCACATGGAAATCAAGCTGGAAAACGTGCGCGTACCGGCGTCGAACATCCTGCTCGGCGAAGGACGCGGCTTCGAGATCGCGCAAGGCCGTCTCGGGCCGGGCCGCATCCATCACTGCATGCGGCTGATCGGGCTTGCGGAACGCGCGATCGAATTCATGGCGAAGCGGGCGCTCTCGCGCGTCGCGTTCGGCAAGACCATCGCGCAGCAGACGGTCACGCAGGAACGTCTCGCCGAAGCGCGCTGCATGATCGAACAGGCGCGCCTGCTCACGCTGAAGACCGCGTACATGATGGACACGGTCGGCAACAAGGGCGCGCGCGGCGAGATCGCGATGATCAAGGTGGTCGCGCCGAGCATGGCCTGCCAGGTGCTCGACTGGGCGATTCAGGTGCATGGCGGCGGCGGCGTCAGCGGCGACTTCCCGCTCGCTTACGCGTATGCGCAGGCACGCACGCTGCGTTTCGCCGACGGCCCGGACGAAGTGCACCGCAACGCCATCGCCAAGCTCGAACTCGCGCGTCATATGGAGCCGGGCGCGGCGTCGCGCGTGGAAATGCCGGTCACGCGCTCGTAAGTCCGGCGTAGCACTCAGCGCCGCATCGGGCGGATCGAACACCGCTCGATGCGTGCGTTTAGTCAGATCTCAGGTTGCGCTCAGGTTGCGCTCGCCCGCTGCGCCGCGAGCGATCTGGCCACCGACGCCAGCGTCCTGCGCCGGATCCAGCCGCTGGCCGTGCGTATCGCGAGCCAGTATGGCGTCATCAACATCCGGGTGGACCACGACGGGCAATGCACGAACGTCTCGGTCACGAGCCGCGACGTGCGCTCGCCCTCCTCCACGCGATACCGCAACACCAGCTTCGCGATATCGGCGCGCTCAAGTGCGAGAAAAGCGTCCGCATCCGCGACATCGACGAGACCGAAATCCGGACGCCAGAAGCGCCCCGCCAGCCCAAACGACAACTCGCGCTCACCGCGATCAAGCGGCGTGAACGTACTCAGGCCGAACGACGCACGCGCCTCGCCATGCAGACGCTGCACCAGACGCGTCGGCGCTTCGCGCACGCGCATCAGCGTATCGATGACCCAGTCGTCGCGCATGTCGAGCGCCACGAGCGCGTCGAGAATGCGCTCGGGCGACGTCTCGTCGACAGACGCCGCGTGTCGCTCATAGAACTGGTGACTCGGCAGAAAGCGCGTGTGTGCGGCAGCAGATGCAGTCATCGTCGACGTGTGCGCATGCGGGTGCAAAGCGCGAAAGTGGAACACTGCGCAACATGATGCCACCGCCGAGCGCCCGCGCGATCCCACGCTGACATTGAGGTCACTTTGCGGGCTTCTGCGCGGCGCGACGAACTATGCTAATTTGCGCCAGTTCAGGCGCCGACGCCCATACCGTGGCGCCATCGTCCCAAGGAGCCACGATGATCGACGTCTACAGCTGGGCCACGCCCAACGGCCACAAAGTCCACATCATGCTCGAGGAAACGGGCCTCGAGTACCGCGCGCATCCGATCGATATCGGCGCGGGCGACCAGTTCAAGCCCGAGTTTCTCGAGATCAGCCCCAACAACAAGATTCCGGCGATCGTCGATTCCGAAGGCCCGAAGCGCGCCGACGGCAAGCCGTTCTCGCTGTTCGAATCGGGCGCGATTCTGATTTATCTCGCGGCGAAAACCGGCAAGTTCATGCCCGACGATCTCGCCGCGCGCTACGACGTGCTGCAGTGGGTGATGTTCCAGATGGGCGGCCTCGGCCCGATGCTCGGCCAGGCGCACCACTTCCGCATCTACGCGCCCGAGAAGATCGAGTACGCGGTCAACCGCTACACGAACGAAGCGAAGCGTCTCTACAACGTGATGGAGACGAAGCTCGAAAAGAGCGAATATCTGGCCGGCGACGACTACACGATCGCCGATATCGCCGCGTTCCCGTGGACGCGTTCGTGGCAGAACCAGGGCATCGATCTCGACGCGCTGCCGAACGTGAAGCGCTGGCATGAAACCATCGCCGCGCGCCCCGCCGTTCAGCGCGGCGTGGAAGTGCTTGCGAACGCGCGCAAACCGCTGATGGACGACAAGGCGAAGGAAATGCTGTTCGGCGCGACGCAGTACGCGAAGCACGGTTCGAAGGCGGCCTGATTCGCGCGCCGACTCTTCGGCTGCGCCAAAAGAAAAGCGGCGTCCGGTTTGCACCGGATGCCGCTTTTTTCATGCTTCGAACGCGTGGCGTTCAACCGCTCAAAAGGCTCAAGCGCGACTCAAAAGCGCACTCAAAAGTAATGCCGCGTGATGAATTCGGCCACGCACGCGGGACGCTCGCTGCCTTCGCATTCGATCGTCACGTCCCACACGACCTGCGCGCCGCCGCGTTCGATTTCACTGACTTCCTTCACGCCGAAGCGCCCGCGCACGCGCGCGTCCACCGGCACCGGCGACGTGAAGCGCACGCGGTTCATCCCATAGTTCACGCCCATGCGCTGACGCAGCGAAATCGTCGACTCCAGCAGCACCGGCACGAGCGACAGCGTGAGAAAGCCATGCGCGATCGGACCGCCGAACGGCGACTCGCGGCGCGCACGCTCGGCGTCGAGATGAATCCACTGATGATCGCCGGTGGCGTCGGCGAAACCCTGCACGCTCGCCGCGCTCACGGTGCGCCAGCCGCTCACGAACGGCTCGGCGCCCACGCGTGCGCGCAAGGCGTCGAGATCGGCGATTTCGATGACGGATGCTTCGCTCATTTCGCCTCTCCAGAATGACGCGCGCCAGGGTGGCGCAAACCGAACAACGCCTTCGAACTGACCGTCACGACGACTTCGCCGTGCTGATTGCGTCCTTCCCAGCGCGTTTCGACGATCCCGCGATCCGGCTTGCTCTCCGACACGCGCTTGCTGACGATGCTGTTGACCATCGTGAGCGTGTCGCCGACACGCACCGGCTTGATCCAGCGGATTTCGTCGATACCCGGCGAGCCCATCGACGTCGAGCCGTCGAGGAAATTGCGCACGAGCATGCCCATCATGACCGAGCAGGTGTGCCAGCCGCTCGCGACGAGGCCGCGGAACATCGACGCCTCGCCGCCCGCCTCGCTCACATGGAACGGCTGCGGATCGTATTGCTGCGCGAACTGCACGATCTCGTCGCGCCCGAACGTGTGCGAGCCGACTTCATACGACTTGCCCACTTCGAGGTCTTCGTAACTCACGCCCATCGGTCACTCTCCGTTTCATGATGCCGCCGACGCCGGCGACGCTATCGACGCCGGCGTCGGCGCGCGGCTCAGGCGGCCGCTTGTGCGAAACCCGGCAGCGAGGCGAAGCGTTCGAGGTGGTAATCGACGTCGCCGAGCGTGGTTTCGATAATCGCGAGGCGCTTGAACAGATGCGCCGCCGCGACTTCATTGGTCACGCCCATGCCGCCATGCAGTTGCACGGCCTGCTGACCGACGTAGCGCGCCGCCTGGCCCACCCGCGCCTTCGCCGCCGAAATCGCGCGACGACGCTCGTCGGGCGACTCGCTACTGTAACGCGCGGCCGCGAGGTAGGTCAGCGAGCGCGCCTGCTCGCCGTGGATCAGCATTTCGGCCATGCGGTGCTGGAGCGCCTGAAAGCGCGCGATCGGCACGCCGAACTGCTGACGCGTCTTCGTGTATTCGACCGTCGCGTGATTGAGCGCGTCGATGGCGCCGACCGCTTCCGCGCACAGCAGGAAGGTGGCGTAATCGGCGATACGCTCCCACGTGGCCGCGGCCGTTTTCGCGTCGCCCAGACGGCGCGCCTGCACGGCGTCGAACTGGATCGTGGCGGCACGCTGGCCGTCGATCGTGCGGTAGTCGCTGAGCGTCACGCCCTTCGCGTCGCGCGCGACCACGAACAGCGCGACTTCGCCCGCGAGACGCGCCGGCACGATCCAGAAGTCCGCTTGCGCGCCGTGCTGCACGACCGACTTCGCGCCGCTGAGCGCAAAACCGTTGCCGGTTTCCTTCGCCGTGGTGGCAAGCGAGAACAGGTCGTAGCGCGCTTCGGGTTCGTGGAACGCGGGCGCGAGCTTGACCTCGCCGCTCGCGACGCGTTCGAGCAATTGCGCGTTGTCAGCGTTGTCCGCGCCGCCGAGCTTGAGCGCCTCGACGCCCACGACCGTCGCCCAGTACGGCTCGATCACGAGCGCGCGGCCCAGTTCCTGCATGACCACGAGCATGTCGAACGGCGTACCGTCGAAACCGCCCTGCGCTTGCGGCACCGGCAACGCCGTGAGGCCGAGTTCGACGAACGCATTCCAGTGATCGGCCGAAACGCCGGCGGGCGTCTTCACGATCGACTGACGCGCTTCGAAGCCGTAGTTCTTGTCGAGATAGCGACGCAGCGCGTCGGCGAGTTGCTGTTGCTCTTCGGTGAAATTGAAGTCCATTGCGCCGCTCCTCAAATCCCCAGGATCATCTGCGAGATGATGTTCTTCTGGATTTCGTTCGACCCGCCGTAAATCGACGTCTTGCGATAGTTGAAGTAGTACGCCGCGAGCGGCGCCGCGTCGTCGTCGCCGCCTGCTGCGTGCGCGTGCTCGCCTTCGAGGAACGCCGGATCGAACGGCGCGGCCAGCGGACCGACCGCATCGACCATCAGTTCGGTGAGCGCCTGCTGGATTTCGGTGCCCTTGATCTTCAGCATCGACGCTTCGGGGCCGGGGCCGCGACCGTTGCTGGTGCTCGCGATCACGCGCTCGGCGGTGACTTCGAGCGCCATCAGTTCAATTTCGACGGCGGCCACGCGCGCGGCGAACACCGGATCGAGCAGCAGCGGCTTGCCGTTCTTCTTCTGGTTCAGCGCGACGGTCTTGAGGAATGCGAGTTCGCGGTTCGACGCGCCCACGCGCGCGATGCCCGTGCGCTCGTGGCCGAGCAGATATTTCGCGTAAGTCCAGCCGCGATTCTCCTCGCCGACGAGGTTCTCGACCGGCACCTTCACGTCCTCGAAGAACACTTCGTTGACCTCATGGTCTTCGTCGAGCGTGATGATCGGGCGCACGGTGATACCCGGCGTCTTCATGTCGATCAGCAGGAACGAAATGCCTTCCTGCTTCTTCGCGGCGGGATCGGTGCGCACGAGGCAGAACATCATGTCGGCGTGCTGGCCGAGCGTGGTCCACGTCTTCTGACCGTTCACGACGTAGTGGTCGCCCGCAGCGTCCTGAACACGAACGGCGCGCGTGCGCAGCGAAGCGAGATCGGAGCCGGAACCGGGTTCGGAATAGCCCTGACACCACCAGTCTTCGCCCGAACGGATGCGCGGCAGATAGCGGCGCTTCTGCGCTTCGTTGCCGTATTTCATGATGACGGGCGCGACCATCGACACGCCGAACGGCAGCACCGGCGGCGCGCCGATGCGCCCGCATTCCGCGTCCCATATATGGCGTTGCGCTTCGGTCCAGCCCGGGCCGCCGAATTCGACAGGCCACGCGGGCACGGACCAGCCCTTCTGGCCGAGCAGCGCGTGCCAGCTGGCGATGTCGTCGCGCGAGAGGCGCTTGTGATTCAGGACTTTGTCGCGCATGGCCTGAGGCAGATTGGCCTCGAGCCAGGTGCGGACTTCGGCGCGGAATGCGTCGTCGGTGGGGGAGTAATCGAGATCCATGCGGGTTGTCTCCTGGCCGCGGCTGGTTGGGGACGATCCCCCCAGCCTCGACGAAGACCCGCATGACTACTGCAGCGGACCCTTCAGCGCGGCCGGCACCGGCAGCGGCATCACATCGATGCCTTCTTCGACGAGAGCTTGCGCATCCTCCACGGAAGCGACTCCGCGAATGTTGCGCGACGGCGCTTCGTTGTAATGAATGCGCCGCGCCTCCTCGGCGAAACGGTCGCCTACGTTCTCCGTCTTCTCCAGGACCTCGCGCATCACGCGCATCACCTGCGCCTGCCATTGCGCCGCCTGCTCAGCGTGTTCGCCCTGAGCGTGGGACGGCGTATCGGACGTTGCGCGCGCGCCCGACAAATTGAGCCGGGGCGCGGACGGCAGGCGCGTGACTTCGTTCGCGCCGCACATCGGGCATTCGACCAGCTTGCGCTCGCGTTGCGACTCGAAGTCGTCAGCGGAAGCGAACCAGCCTTCAAACCGATGGCCGTCTGGGCACTGTAGATCGAGGACCTTCATGGGGAATCAAGGCTTGCGTTGAAGTGTAGCGCAAATCGAAAATTTGTGAACGACCGTTCGTAAATTTTTGGGGTGGGGTATTCACTGCCCTGCCCGCTTCGGTTGCGGCGTCGATGCGCTGGGAATGCCGGTGTTGGATTGTAGCGCCGCCCAATTTTGCGCGCTGATGCAGCCGGGCCGACAATCGCGCGCCAAAAATGCACACGGCGGCCTCGCGGGCCGCCGTGTTTGATGTGCACCTCATGCGTGGGTGCCGCGCTAACGGGCGATCAACCCTGCTCCGCCTTGCCGAGCGGCCACTCGCCCGACAGCGCCTTTTCGAGCCAGAACGTGCCGATCACCGTCTTCACGTCGGTGATCTTGCCGTTACGCACCCATTCGAGCAGCTCGGGCAGCGTGGCCGTGAAGGTTTCGAGGAATTCGCCTTCGTCGAGTTTCGACTCACCAGCGACGAGACCGCGCGCCAGATAAATGTCGATGAACTCGGTCGAGTACGAAATGACCGGGTGAATCTTCGTCAGATAGATGTACTCGCGCGCCGTGTAGCCGGTCTCTTCCTTCAATTCGCGGATCGCGCACGCGAGCGCGCCTTCCTGCGGATCGAGCTTGCCCGCCGGGAACTCGGTCATCACGCGCGAGAGCGGATAGCGATACTGGCGCTCCATCAACACGCGGCCGTCGTCGAACAGCGGAATCACCATGACCGCGCCGGGATGCTGCACGTATTCGCGCGTGGCGTGCTTGCCGTCCGGCAGCGCGACCGTATCGCATTTGAGCGTGAGGAATTTGCCCGCGTGGAGCGTCGTGCTTTCGACGCACGTCTCGGCGAGCGCCGGGTCGTGTTTCTGATCTTCAGCAGCCATGTTGAAACCTCGGAAAGACGCGTGATCGGGAAGGCGCGGGAAAGCCGCGAGAAACTGACAACGCGCGCCTCGTGCGGGACGAGGCGCGCGCATCACGCCTGACGGCGTTTGACGAGATATTGCCAGGCGAAGCCGGGAAACGCGAACACGACAAAAAGACTGAACGTGATGGCGTAGAACTGCCAGCCCTGGTCGAAGCGGTTACCGGCGCGCGCTTCCAGCAGGAAGCCGAACGCACCGACCACGAAATACAGCACGATCAGCTCGGCGATGCGGATCCACGCACTCTTCTTCTGCGCACCGATCGGCACCAGGCCGAGCAACCGTTGATTGAAGAACGGCAGGTTGGCGCCCGCGAGCGCCAACAACACGATAAACCAGCCAGCAGACGACATTACAGCGGCAGCGTATGCGAAACGGCTTGCAGGCAGACCGACATCAGCGGACCCGGGATGATACCCAGTGCCAGCACGGCCACGCCGTTGAGCGTGAGCAGCGCGCGATTGCAGCTATGGCTTTCGATCGGCGTGGTGTCGGTCGGCGCGTCGAAGTACATCAGCTTGACGATACGCAGGTAGTAGAACGCACCGAACAGCGACGTGACGACGGCGAGGATCGCGAGCCAGGTGAGGCCGGCGTTCATCGTCGCTTCGAGCACGGCGAGCTTCGCGTAGAAGCCGACCGTCGGCGGAATGCCGGCGAGCGAGAACATCATGACCATCATGACCGCCGCGAACATCGGGCTGCGGTGATTCAGGCCCTTGAAGTCGTCGAGCGTTTCGGCTTCGAAGTCGCGACGCGACAGCAGCATCACGATACCGAACGCGCCGAGCGTCGTGATCAGGTAGACGATGCTGTAGAACATGGCCGAGCTGTACGCGCTGGCCGCGCCCGTCGCCTTGTTGTCGACGATGCCGGCGAGCAGGCCAAGCAGCACGAAGCCCATGTTCGAGATGGCCGAGTACGCGAGCATGCGCTTGACGTTGCGCTGGACGATACCTGTGATGTTGCCGACGATCATCGACAGCGCCGCCAGGATGATCAGCATTTGCTGCCAGTCCACGGCCAGCGGCAGCAGACCCATGACCAGGAAACGCACTGCCCAGGCGAACGCCGCGACCTTCGGGCCGCCGCCGGTCAGCAGCGACATGGCCGTGGGCGCGCCTTGATAGACGTCGGGCACCCACATGTGGAACGGCACCGCGCCCATCTTGAACGCCACGCCCGCCACGATGAACACCACGCCGAACAGCAGCACGATGTCGTTGATGTGGCCCGAGGCAACCGCCTTGAACACTTCGCCGAGTTCGAGCGAACCGGTCGCGCCGTACAGCATCGAGATGCCGTAGAGCAGGAAACCCGAAGCGAGCGCGCCCAGCACGTAGTACTTCATGGCCGCTTCGTTCGACTGCGTCGCGTCACGGCGCAGCGCGATGACCGCGTACAGCGACAGCGACATCAGCTCGAGGCCGAGATACAGCGTGAGGAAGTTGTTGCCCGAGATCATCACGAGCTGGCCGAGCAGCGAGAACATGCCAAGCAGGAAGAACTCGCCCCGGAACATGTCGCGGTCTTCGAGATACTTGCGCGAGTACACGATCGACACGGCGTAGCCGAGCGTGACGACCGCCTTCATGGCGCTGGCGAACGCATCCACCACGTACATGCGCGTGAAGTAGTAGTACACGTGCGGGTCGAACGCGTTCACCGCAAACCAGATACCGGCGATGACCGTGGTCAGCAGCGCGATAAAGTAGGTCGTGCGCCGGCCCGAAGGACCGGAGAACGTGTCGTTGAGCCACGCGACGATGAGGCCGGTCATCACCAGCGCGTCGGGTAGCAGAGCGTTCATAGGGGCGTTTGGCATGATCTTTTGTTCCTCCGCTCGGTATTACTGTGACAGCGGCAGTTTCGACACTGCGACGTGGGAGAGGAGGTTTTCCACGGAGACGTGCATCACATCGGTAAAGGGCTTCGGGTAGATGCCCATGAAAAGCGTGAACAGCGCGAGCACCGCAAGAATGAAGTATTCGCGACCGTTGATGTCCTTCAGCTCGCGAACATGATCGTTCGAGATGGCGCCGAAGTACACCCGCTTGTACATCCACAACGTATAGGCCGCACCCAGGATCAGCGTGAACGCCGCCCCGAATGCGATCCAGAAGTTGAACTTCACTGCCGCCAGAATCACCATGAATTCGCCGACGAACCCGGAGGTGCCCGGCAGGCCGCAATTGGCCATGGCGAACAGCATGGCCAGCGCCGCGAACTTCGGCATCGTGTTGACGACGCCGCCGTAATCGGCGATCTGGCGCGTATGCATGCGGTCGTACAGCACCCCGATGCACAGGAACATGGCGCCCGAGACGAAGCCGTGCGAGATCATCTGGATGATCCCGCCTTCAATCGCAAGCTGGCTCGACGGGCCGAACATAAAGAAGCCGAGCGTGACGAAGCCCATGTGGGCGATCGACGAGTACGCGACCAGCTTCTTCATGTCCGCCTGCACCATCGCCACGAGACCGATGTAGATCACAGCGATCAGCGAGAGCGTGATGATGACCGGCGCCAGGTAATGACTCGCGTCCGGCGTGACCGGCAGCGAGAAACGCAGGAAACCGTATGCACCGAGCTTCAGCATGATGGCGGCCAGCACCACCGAGCCGCCCGTGGGCGCCTCGACGTGCGCGTCCGGCAACCACGTATGGACCGGCCACATCGGCACCTTCACGGCGAACGCGAAGAAGAACGCGATGAACAGCAGAATCTGCGGCGTCATGGCGAGCTTGGCGTCCTGCCAGGTGGCGAGGTCGAACGTGTGCGTCACACGGTACATGTACAGCAACGCGACCAGCATCAGCAGCGAGCCGGCCAGCGTGTACAGAAAAAACTTGAAGGCCGCATAGACGCGATTCGGGCCGCCCCAGATACCGATGATGATGTACATCGGGATCAGCGTGGCTTCGAAGAACACGTAGAACAGCAGGCCGTCAGCCGCGCAGAACACGCCAATCATCAGACCCGACAGGACAAGGAAGGCGGCGAAATACTGTGCGACGTCTTCCTTGATGACCTGCCAGCCCGCGATCACGACGATCACGGTAATGAGCGCCGTCAGCACCACGAACCACATGGCGATGCCGTCGACGCCCAGGTGATAGGCGATGTTGAACCGGTCGATCCAGACCGACTTCTCCTCGAACTGCAGTGCAGCCGTGGTGGTGTCGAAGCCTGAAACGAGCGGAAGCGTGACGAGGAAGCTAAGCACTGAACCGATGAGCGCAAGCCAGCGGGCTCGGCCCGGGTTCCGGTCGGAACCCACTACTAGAACGACGACGCCGAATAATATCGGCATCCAGATCGCAATACTGAGAATCGGAGTTGCGTGCATGCGTTTCCTCGCCTTATTTGCCGCTGAGCGTTACAAACAGGGTAAGGAGGCCAAGCATGCCAATGATCATGGCAAATGCGTAGTGGTAGATATAGCCGGATTGCAGGAATCGAATAACAGTCGCAAACCAGCCGATAAACTTGGCGCTCCCATTTACGACGCCGTCGATCACGACGACATCGCCCTCCTTCCACAGACCGCGACCGATTGCGACCGCTCCGCGAGCGAAGACGATTTCGTTGATCTTGTCGAGGTAATACGCGTTAGCCAGCAGCTTGTAGACCGGTGCGAACGTACGTTGCACGACGGCCGGCAGATCCGGGCGCTTCATGTAGAAGAACCACGCCACCACCACACCCGCAAGCGCGAGCCAAACCGGCAGACCCGAGAACGCATGCGCGCCCATCGCGGCCCAGCCCTGGAATTCCGAAGCCATTTCCGTGAGTGCTTCGTGGTTCTGACCGATGAAGATCACCTTGTCGAACGCCACGCCGTTCTGGAAGAACGAGCCGAACAGCAGCGGCTGGATCGCGTACGCACCGGCGATCACCGACGGAATCGCGAGCAGCACCAGCGGCACCCAGATCACCCACGGCGACTCGTGCGGCACGTGCACGTGATGCTCGTCGTGACCATGATCGCCGTGACCGTGGCCTTGCGCCGCCTCGATCGCCATCGGCGATTCCGGATGCTTCGGACCGCGGAAACGCTCCGGACCGTGGAACACGAGGAAGTACATGCGGAACGAGTACAGCGCCGTCACGAACACGCTCGCCACGACCGCGAAGTACGCGAAGCCCGAACCCGGCAGGTGCGAGAGCTTCACGGCGTCGATGATCGAGTCCTTCGAGTAGAAGCCCGAGAAGAACGGCGTGCCGATCAGCGCGAGCGAACCGACCAGCGAGGTGATCCACGTGATGGGCATGTACTTGCGCAGGCCGCCCATATTGCGCATGTCCTGGTCGTGGTGCATGCCGATGATGACCGAACCCGCGCCGAGGAACAGCAGCGCCTTGAAGAACGCGTGCGTCATCAGGTGGAAGATCGCGACCGGATACGCCGACACGCCGAGCGCGACCGTCATGTAGCCGAGCTGCGAGAGCGTCGAGTAAGCGACCACGCGTTTGATGTCGTTCTGCACGACGCCGAGGAAGCCCATGAACAGCGCGGTGATCGCACCGATCACGACGATGAACGACAGCGCCGCTTCCGACAGTTCGAACAGCGGCGACATGCGCGCGACCATGAAGATACCGGCCGTGACCATGGTTGCCGCGTGGATCAGTGCGGAGATCGGCGTCGGGCCTTCCATCGAGTCGGGCAGCCAGACGTGCAGCGGGAACTGCGCCGACTTACCCATCGCGCCGATGAACAGGCAGATACACGCGACCGTGAGCAGGTTCCACGAGGTGCCCGGGAACGTCAGCGCCGCGATTTCGTGGCCCTTCGCGAACACGTCGTTGTAGTTCAGCGAGCCGCCGTAGGCGAGCAGCAGACCGATGCCCAGCAGGAAGCCGAAGTCGCCCACGCGGTTCACGAGGAACGCCTTCATGTTCGCGTAGATGGCGCTTTCACGCTTGAAGTAGAAGCCGATCAGCAGGTACGAGACGAGACCCACCGCTTCCCAGCCGAAGAACAGCTGCAGGAAGTTGTTGCTCATCACGAGCATCAGCATCGAGAAGGTGAACAGCGCGATGTACGAGAAGAAGCGCTGGTAGCCCTCTTCCTCGGCCATGTAGCCGATCGTGTAGATGTGCACCATCAGCGACACGAAAGTCACGACGATCATCATGAGCGCCGTCAACGAGTCGATCAGGAAGCCGACCTCGAACTTCAGGCCGCCGACCGACATCCATTCGTACACCGTGGCGTTGAAGCTCGCGCCGTTCAGCACGTCCAGGAACGTGATGCACGAGAGCACGAACGCGATCGCCACGCCGAGAATGGTTACCGTATGCGCGCCCGCGCGCCCGACCGTCTTGCCGAACAGACCGGCAATGAGGGAACCGGCGAGAGGCGCAAGCGGAATCGCCAGCAATAAGGATTCGTTGAGTGTTGTTGCCATAGCAGCCTGCCTTAGCCTTTGAGCTGATCGAGGTCCTCGACGTTGATCGTGTCGAGGCTGCGGAACAGAGTCACAAGAATAGCCAGACCAATCGCGGCTTCCGCGGCCGCAACAGTTAGCACGAAGAACACGAAAATCTGTCCGTGAACGTCACCGAGATAATGCGAGAACGCGACGAAGTTCGTGTTCACCGCCAACAGCATCAGCTCAATCGCCATCAGGATGATGATGACGTTGCGCCGATTGAGAAAGATTCCGACGATCGAGATCGCGAAGAGGATCGCGCCGAGCACGAGGTAATGGGCCAGAGTCAACATGTTTCGCTCCTTCGCGCTTAGCTCTTCGTTGCCGGTGCGGCCGGGGCAGCGGGCGCCGCGCCGGCGGCAGGCGCCGCCGTAGCTGCCGCGTCTTCCGGCGCCGGTTCCGGCTCCGGCACTTCCACGACGGCCTGCATCTTCACGAGACGCACGCGGTCTTCGCGACGCACGGCAACCTGCTTCGAGACGTTCTGGCGCTTGCTGTCCTTCGGCTCGCGCACGGTCAGGCTGATTGCGGCGACGATGGCCACCAGCAGCACGAGACCGGCGACTTCGAACGCGAAGATGTAATCGGTGTAGATGATCTTGCCGATCAGGTGCGTGTTCGACAACGACGCCGCAGCGGCCGCCGAGGTATCCGGCACCGGTGCGCTCGTCGCGCCGTAGCCGTGCCACAGGATCAGCGCGGTTTCGACCACGATGATCGCGCCGACGATGGTCGCCACCGGGATGAAGCGCTTGAAGTCGCGGCTCAGCACGTCGATGTTGATGTCCAGCATCATCACCACGAACAGGAACAGCACCATCACCGCGCCCACGTAGACGAGCACCAGCAGGATTGCGAGGAATTCGGCCTCGAGCAGCATCCAGATCGCCGCCGCGTTGAAGAACGCGAGCACGAGAAAGAGCGCCGACGAGACGGGATTGCGCGAGGTGATCACCTTCAGCCCTGATAGCGTGAGCAGCAGCGCGAAGATGTAAAACAGGACGGTCGTGAATTCCATGATTACTGGTTCATCGTTGAGGCCATCGTGAGGCGGATTGCGCGGCGCGAACTGGCGGCCAGACCAGAGTGCGCCGCGGCGGCGGTCAGACTGCGGCGCGCGGCGTTTTGCGGCACGCGCGTTCCCCGCAGCCGGCCCGAACCGCGGGCCGATGCAGCGTCAAGCTTAAGATCAACGGTACGGTGCATCTGCTGCCTTGTTCGCCGCGATCTGCGCTTCGTAGCGGTCGCCGACGGCCAGCAGCATGTCCTTCGTGAAATACAGATCGCCGCGCTTCTCGCCGTGATACTCGAGAATGTGCGTTTCGACGATCGAGTCGACCGGGCAGCTCTCTTCGCAGAAACCGCAGAAGATGCACTTGGTCAGGTCGATGTCGTAACGCGTCGTGCGGCGCGTATTGTCCTCGCGCACTTCCGATTCGATCGTGATCGCCATGGCGGGGCACACGGCCTCGCACAGCTTGCACGCGATGCAGCGCTCTTCGCCATTTTCATAGCGACGCAGCGCGTGCAGACCACGGAAACGCGGCGACATCGGGGTCTTCTCTTCCGGGAACTGCACGGTGACCTTGCGCTTGAACGTATAACGGCCCGTCAGCGCCAGACCTTTGAGCAGCTCGGTCAGGAAGAACGTCTTGAAGAAGTTTTGAATCGCGTTCATGTTTCGTTCGCCCCTTATTTCCAGATGCTCAGCGGCGACATATACCAGAAGCCGACCACGATCAGCCACACCACGCAGACCGGAATGAACACCTTCCAGCCCAGACGCATGATCTGGTCATAGCGGTAACGCGGGAACGTGGCACGTGCCCAGATGAACACCGACAGCAGGCAGAAGACCTTCAGCACGAGCCAGAACACGCCCGGGATGAAGTCGAGGAAGCCGAACGGCGCGCTCCAGCCGCCGAGGAACAGCACCGAGGCCAGCGCCGAGATCACGATCATGTTGATGTACTCGGCGAGGAAGAACAGCGCGAAGCCCATCCCCGAGTAGTCGACCATGTGACCCGCGACGATTTCCGACTCCCCTTCCACCACGTCGAACGGGTGGCGGTTCGTTTCGGCGATGCCCGAGATGAAGTAGACGACGAACATCGGCAGCAGCGGCAGCCAGTTCCACGAGAGGAACGTGATGCCCCAGTTCGCGAACATGCCGCGCATCTGGCCCTGGACGATGTCCGAGAGGTTCAGGCTGCCCGACACCATCAGCACCACGACGAGCGCGAAGCCCATCGCGATTTCGTACGAAACCATCTGCGCCGCGGCGCGCATCGCGCCGAGGAACGCGTACTTCGAGTTCGAGGCCCAGCCCGCGAGAATCACGCCGTAGACGCCGATCGACGAGATCGCCATCACGTAGAGCAGACCGGCGTTGATGTTGCCGAGCACCGCGCCCGCCTGGAACGGAATCACCGCCCAGACCGCGAAGGCCGGCACCACCACCATGATCGGCGCGATCATGTAGACCCAGCGGCTCGCCTGCGCAGGCTGAATGACTTCCTTGAGCAGCAGCTTCAGCACGTCGGCGATCGGCTGCAGCAGGCCGCCGGGACCGACGCGGTTCGGGCCGAGACGCACGTGCATCCAGCCGATCAGCTTGCGCTCCCAGAGGATCAGGTACGCCACGCACAGCAGGATCACCACCGCGACGACGAGAATGCGCACCAGCGCCCAGACCGTGGGCCAGGCCACGCCGAGCAGCTGGCTGCCGCCTGCATTGATCGTATCGAACAAGCTCATTTACGCCTTCTCCACCAGCAGTTCACCGAACAGGCTGCCGAGCTGCGCGCCGGCCGGCGTGGCCGCCGACACGCGCACCGTCGTCGGCGCAAGATTCGCATCGCGCGTTGCCGGCGCGGTCACCGACAGTTCGCCCTGGCGCACGCGCACGGCGTCGCCTTCCTTCAGGCCGAGCTGATCGAACAGCGCTGCCGGCAGACCGACCGTGTTCGCCACGCGGGCCGCCATCGTGAGTTGCAGGGCTTCGCCTCGGCGCACGATCGGGTCGGCACTGTAGATGGGCACGTCGGCGACGCGCTCGAAGCGCCCTTCCGCCGCCTTGGCGACGCTGCCGCGCGCAACCTGCGCCACGGCCTTGTTCGACAGACGCGTGTCGAAGCTGCCGTCGCCGAGCGCTTTGCGGCGCACTTCGTCGGCCGTTTCGTATTCGAAGCCGGGCAGCTTCATGAGCGTGCCCAGCACGCGCAGGACCTTCCAGGCCGGACGCGTGTCGCCGAGCGGGCGCACCACGCCGTTGAAGGTCTGCACCGTGCCTTCGGCGTTCACGAACGTACCCGAGGTTTCCGTGAACGGCGCGACCGGCAGCAGCACGTCCGCGTAGTCGAGGCCCGTCTTGTACGGCGAGAACACGGCGACCATTTCGGCCTGCGCGAGCGCGGCGCGCGCGGCGGCCGGGTTGGCCGTGTCGAATTCCGGCTCGACGTTGAACAGCAGATAGCCCTTGCGCGGCTGCTCGAACGCTTCGCGTGCGTTCAGGCCGTCGCGGCCCGGCAATGCGCCCACGAGGTGCGCGCCGACCGTGTTGGCCGCTTCCGTGAGGAAGCCGAGCGTCGCGCCCGTGTGTTCGGCGATGAATTGCGCGGCCGCATGCAGCAGCGCGAAATCGGGATGCTGCACGACGGCGTTGCCGATCAGCACGAAGCGGCGTTCGCCCGTCGAGAGCGAAGCGGCAACCTGCTTCGCCGCGTCGTTCGACTGCGTGCCCGCGAAGGCTTCCGGCAGCGCCACGCCCTTCGCTTCCGACACCGCGGCCGCGATCGTGGCAAGTTCGTCGAGCCATGCCGACGGCGCGGCGACGATGCGCTGCGCGTTCGGGATCAGCGAGCCGTCGCCCGTTGCGTTGAGCAGCGTGATCTGCGCGCCGCCCTTGGCAGCCTGACGCAGACGCGCGGCGAACAGCGCGTGGTCGCGGCGCAGGAACGAGCCGATCACGAGCGCCGAGTCGGCGAGCGAGAGTTCGGCGATCTTCGTGCCGAGCCACGGCGCGCCCGAAAGCGGCGCCGAGAAGTCGCTCTGACGCAGACGGAAGTCGACGTTCGGCGTGCCGATCGCGTCGGCCAGCTGCTTGACCAGATAGAGTTCTTCAGCCGTGCTGTGCGGGCTCGCGAGCATGGCGAGATGGTTTTCGCCGTGTTCGTCGCTGATGCCCTTGATGCCCTTCACCACGTATTCGAGCGCGGTTTGCCAGTCGGTTTCCACCCACTCGCCGCCCTGCTTGATCATGGGGTGCGTGAGGCGGTCTTCGCTGTTCAGACCTTCGTACGCGAAGCGGTCCTTGTCCGAGATCCAGCATTCGTTGATGGCTTCGTTCTCGAACGGCAGCACGCGCATCACGCGGTTGTTCTTGACCTGCACGACGAGGTTCGCGCCCGTGCCGTCGTGCGGACTCACCGACTTGCGACGCGACAGTTCCCACGTACGCGCCGAGAAGCGGAACGGCTTGCTCGTGAGCGCGCCCACCGGGCACAGATCGATCATGTTGCCCGACATTTCCGAGTCGACGGTCTTGCCGAGGAACGTGCTGATCTCCGAATGCTGGCCGCGGCCGAGCATGCCGAGTTCCATCACGCCGGCGATCTCGTCGCCGAAGCGCACGCAGCGCGTGCAGTGGATGCAGCGCGACATCTCTTCCATCGAGATGAGCGGGCCCACGTTCTTGTGGAACACCACGCGCTTTTCTTCGCTGTAACGCGATGCCGATTTGCCGTAGCCCACCGCCAGATCCTGCAGCTGGCATTCGCCGCCCTGATCGCAGATCGGGCAGTCGAGCGGGTGGTTGATCAGCAGGAATTCCATCACGGCTTGCTGACCCTGCACGGCCTTGTCGGACGTCGTGCGCACGATCATGCCTTGCGACACCGGCGTCGCGCACGCAGGCACGGCCTTCGGCATCTTCTCGACATCGACGAGACACATCCGGCAGTTGGCCGCGATCGACAGCTTCTTGTGATAGCAGAAGTGCGGGATGTAGGTGTCCACCCGCTGCGCGGCCTGGATCACCATGCTGCCCTCGGGCACCTGCACCTTCTTGCCGTCTATTTCAAGTTCAACCATGATGGTTAATCGTCCCTAACCTGTTACCGCTCAATTTCACAGCGGTCTACCCCGTTGCGTCGAGCCACGCGGCCCGCGCACAACGCGCTAACGCTTACGTCTGCCCGTACCCTCAGGCGGCCACCGATTCCGAGGCCGCGTGCGAGCCGGCATGTCCGCCGACGAGACAGCGCTTGTTGTGCACGTGATATTCGAATTCGTCCCAGTAATGCTTGAGCATGCCGCGCACCGGCATGGCCGCTGCGTCGCCCAGCGCGCAGATCGTGCGGCCCATGATGTTGCCCGCGACCGAGTTCAGCAGATCCAGGTCTTCCTGGCGGCCGAGGCCGTGCTCGATACGGTTCACCACGCGGTACAGCCAGCCCGTGCCTTCGCGGCACGGCGTGCACTGGCCGCACGACTCTTCGTAGTAGAAGTACGAGAGACGCAGCAGCGAGCGCACCATGCAGCGCGTTTCGTCCATGACGATGACCGCACCCGAGCCGAGCATCGAGCCCTGCTTGGCGATCGAGTCGTAGTCCATGTCGGTCTGCATCATCAGGTCGCCCGGAATGACCGGCGCCGACGAGCCGCCCGGAATCACGGCCTTCAGTTTCTTGCCGCCACGCACGCCGCCGGCGAGTTCCATGAGCGTCGCGAACGGCGTACCGAGCGGGATCTCATAGTTGCCCGGACGCTCGACGTCACCCGAGATCGAGAAGATCTTGGTGCCGCCGTTGTTCGGCTTGCCCAGTTCCATGTAGGTCTGCGGACCGACGGTCAGCAGGAAGGGCACCGCCGCGAACGTTTCGGTGTTGTTGATCGTGGTGGGCTTGCCGTACACGCCGAAGCTCGCCGGGAACGGCGGCTTGAAGCGCGGCTGGCCCTTCTTGCCTTCGAGCGATTCGAGCAGCGCCGTTTCCTCGCCGCAGACATACGCGCCGTAACCGTGGTGCGCGTGCAGCTGGAACGTGAAGTCGGTGCCCAGAATGTTGTCGCCGAGGTAACCCGCCTGGCGCGCTTCTTCCAGCGCGGCCTCGAAGCGGCGATAGACCTCGAAGATCTCACCGTGGATGTAGTTGTAGCCGACGGTGATGCCCATCGCGTAGGCGCCGATCGCCATGCCTTCGATCACGGCATGCGGATTCCAGCGCAGGATGTCGCGGTCCTTGAACGTGCCCGGCTCGCCTTCGTCCGAATTGCAGACGAGGTACTTCTGCCCCGGGAACTGACGCGGCATGAAGCTCCACTTCAGACCGGTCGGGAAGCCCGCGCCGCCGCGGCCGCGCAGACCGCCTGCCTTGACGTCGGCGATCACCTGCTCGGGCGGAATTTTCTCTTCGAGAATTCGGCGCAGCTGCTTGTAGCCGCCGCGCGCGACGTAGTCCTCGAGATGCCAGTTCTCGCCGTTGAGGCCCGCGAGAATCAGCGGTTTGATGTGACGGTCGTGCAACGAAGTCATTTCGAAAGCTCCTCGAGCAGCTGGTCGATTTTCTCGCGGCTCATGAAGCTGCACATGCGGTGGTTGTTCACAAGCATCACCGGTGCGTCGCCGCACGCGCCCATGCACTCACCTTCTTTCAAGGTGAACTTGCCGTCGGACGTGGTTTCGCCGAAGTCGATACCGAGCTTCTGCTTCAGGTAGTCGGCGGCGCTCTCCGAGCCGCCATCGGGGCCGAGCTGGCACGGCAGATTCGTGCAGAGCGTGATCTTGTGCTTGCCGACGGGCTTCGTCTCGAACATCGTGTAGAACGTGGCGACTTCCTCGACGGCCACCGGCGGCATGCCGATGTAGTCGGCCACGAACTGCATGAGTTCGGGGGACAGCCAGCCATGCTCTTCCTGAGCAACGGCCAAAGCCGCCATCACGGCGGACTGTCGCTGATCGGCGGGGTACTTCGACAACGCGCGATCGATTTCTTTCAGGCCTTCAGCTGAGATCATTTTCTGTCACGGCTCGTTAATTCATTTCACACCAGACACAACCCTGCCGCGCGTGTAGCGCACTGCTCGCTGCGGCAGACGTGGTATTCCCGGTATTCTCGCGCGGCGCGCCTCCTCTTGCTTCGGGGGCGCACCGGCTGTTGCTGCCTTAGCGGTCGATTTCGCCGAACACGATGTCCTGCGTGCCGATGATCGTGACCGCGTCGGCAATCATGTGACCGCGCGCCATCTCGTCCAGCGCGGCCAGGTGGGCATAACCCGGGGCGCGGATCTTCAGACGATACGGCTTGTTCGCGCCATCCGACACCAGGTAGATGCCGAATTCACCCTTCGGATGTTCCACTGCTGCGTAGGCTTCGCCTTCCGGCACGTGGAAGCCTTCCGTGAAAAGCTTGAAGTGGTGAATCAGCTCTTCCATGTTCGACTTCATGTTCACGCGCGACGGCGGCGCAACCTTGTGATTGTCGACCATCACGGGACCCGGATTCTTGCGCAACCACTCAATGCACTGTTTCGCGATACGGGTCGATTGACGCATCTCTTCCACGCGGACGAGATAGCGGTCGTAACAGTCGCCATTCACGCCGACCGGAATGTCGAAATCGAGCTGGTCGTAGACTTCGTACGGCTGCTTCTTGCGCAGATCCCACTCGATGCCCGAACCGCGCAGCATCGCGCCCGACAGACCAAGCTGCATCGCACGCTCGGGGCTCACCACGCCGATGCCCACCAGACGCTGCTTCCAGATGCGGTTGTCGGTGAGCAGCGTTTCGTACTCGTCGACACAACCCGGGAAGCGCGTGAAGAAGTCGTCGATGAAATCGAGCAGCGAGCCCTGGCGCGCCTCGTTCATCCTGGCGAGCGCCTTCTCGTTGTGGATTTTCGACGCCTTGTATTGCGGCATTGCGTCGGGCAGATCGCGATAGACGCCGCCCGGACGGTAGTAGGCCGCGTGCATGCGCGCGCCCGACACCGCCTCGTAGACGTCCATCAGGTCTTCCCGCTCGCGGAACGCGTAGAGGAACACCGCCATCGCGCCGACGTCGAGACCGTGCGAGCCGATCCACATCAGGTGGTTCAGCACGCGCGTGATTTCGTCGAACAGCACGCGGATGTATTTGGCGCGGATCGGCACTTCGATGCCGAGCAGCTTTTCAATGGCCATCACGTAGCCGTGCTCGTTGACCATCATCGACACGTAGTCGAGACGGTCCATGTACGGCACGGACTGCAGGAAGGTCTTGCTTTCAGCGAGCTTCTCGGTCGCGCGGTGCAGCAGACCGATGTGCGGATCGGCGCGCTGGATCACTTCGCCGTCGAGCTCGAGCACGAGGCGCAGCACACCGTGCGCTGCCGGATGCTGCGGGCCGAAGTTGAGCGTGTAGTTCTTGATCTCTGACATGCGACCCTCTTAGTGTTTCCTCAAACCGCCGTAACGATCCTCGCGGATCACGCGCGGCGTGATTTCGCGCGGCTCGATGGTGACCGGCTGGTAGACCACGCGCTTCTGCTCCGGGTCGTAACGCATTTCGACGTAGCCGGAGACGGGGAAGTCCTTGCGGAACGGATGGCCGATGAAACCGTAGTCGGTCAGGATGCGGCGCAGGTCGGGGTGACCTTCGAAGACGATGCCGAACAGGTCGAACGCTTCACGTTCGTACCAGTTGGCCGAACTCCAGATTTCGACGAGCGAAGGCACGATGGGCACGTTGTCGTCCGGCGCGTAGACGCGCAGACGCAGACGCCAGTTGTTCGTGACGGAGAGCAGATGCGACACGGCCGCGAAGCGCGGGCCTTCCCAGGCGCCGTCGCCATAGGTTTGGTAGTCGACGCCGCACAGGTCCATCAACTGTTCGAAGCGGAGCGACGCATTGTCGCGGAGTTCCTGCGCTACGTTCAGGTAATCTACCGCCTTTATGACCAAGGTCAACTCACCGAGCTTTTCAGTGAGAGTGACGATGCGCGCACCAAGGGCCGCTTCGAGGTTCGCTTTCAGGGTCTCGAGTTTGCTTGCCATATTGTGGGGAGGCGCTTGGCCTTTATTGACGGGCGATGGTGCTGGTGCGGCGAATCTTCGCCTGCAACTGGATCACCCCGTAGACCAGAGCTTCCGCGGTGGGCGGGCAGCCTGGCACATAGACATCGACCGGCACGATGCGGTCACAACCGCGCACGACCGAATACGAATAATGATAGTAGCCGCCGCCATTGGCGCACGACCCCATCGAGATCACCCAGCGCGGTTCGGCCATCTGGTCGTAGACCTTGCGCAGCGCGGGCGCCATCTTGTTGCAGAGCGTGCCGGCCACGATCATGACGTCGGACTGCCGCGGGCTCGGACGGAACACCACGCCGAAGCGGTCGAGGTCGTAGCGGGCCGCGCCCGCGTGCATCATCTCGACCGCGCAACACGCAAGCCCGAACGTCATCGGCCACAGGGAGCCGGTGCGCGTCCAGTTGATCAGCTTGTCAGCCGTGGTGGTGACAAACCCTTCCTTCAAGACCCCTTCGATACTCATGTGCTTTCCACTCCAGCGGACGGCCTGCAGTTGTCCCTACAGTGCCGCCCATGCTAACCGGCGATTAACCCCTCATTCCCAGTCGAGACCACCTTTCTTCCAGATGTAGGCAAAGCCCAGCAGGAATTCGAGCAGAAACACCATCATCGACAGAAAGCCCGGCCAGCCGATATCGCGCAGGGCTACGCCCCACGGAAACAGGAATGCCGTTTCGAGATCGAAGATGATGAAGAGAATGGCCACGAGGTAATACCGTACATCGAACTTCATGCGCGCGTCTTCGAACGCTTCGAAGCCGCACTCGTACGGAGAATTCTTTTCGCTGTCGGGCCGGTTGGGACCGAGGATCCTGCCGATTGATACCAGCGCTACGCCCAGACCAAGACCTACGAGAAGGAACAACAGGACGGGGTAATAGGTAGCGAGGTTCAAGGCTATCCTCTATCGGTTGGTTCTGAGGTTCCGCAGGAACACATCATGTCGCACTGCGGGAATCACTTTACGTACTTCGCGCTGCGAACGAAACAAACACGACGTATAAAGCAAAAATGCCAGCCGAAGCTGAAGCAAGCGGCTGGCATTTTGTAGATACATTTGGTGCCGACGGCGAGACTCGAACTCGCACAGCTTTCGCCACTACCCCCTCAAGATAGCGTGTCTACCAATTTCACCACGTCGGCACTGCATGCAATCCGGGACAACAATTTATTGAAACCCGCGAATCGCTTCAAGACTTAAATTCTAACTTGTTCCTGACGTTTGTTCAATGCACAAAAACAAGTTTTTTGAATTTATTTCGGTACGTCGTTACCGCTGCTCGATGCTGCCGAAGCCGCTGCCGGAGCGCTTGCGACAGGCGCTGCGGCAAGGCTTGCAGCGACCGGAGCCGAGGCCACGACCGGGGCAGGAGCCGAAGCACCCAACACACCCGCCGAAGGCTTCGCATGATACGACCCCAAGTAGGTTAGCGCAAGCGTCGACAGGAAAAAAACTGTTGCGAGAACTGCAGTAGTCCGCGACAGAAAGTTGGCCGAACCGCTCGCGCCGAACAGGCTGCCCGACGCGCCGCTGCCGAATGCCGCACCCATGTCCGCGCCCTTGCCATGCTGCAGCAAAACGAGGCCGATCACCCCGAGCGCCGACAGAAGCTGAACGACGATAATCAACGTTTTCAAATACAGCATCACACTCACCTGAGTCCTTGTTGAGCGCCTGTCTCCCCTGAGACACGCGCATATGCTGCCCGCGCCCGGCGCCCGCTAGAGCGCCGCACACCGGCCTGGCTTTACCTTCAGCCCGCGACGCTCGCGCCCGCCGCAGCGGCCGCGCAGATCGCGAGAAAATCCTGTGCCTTCAGCGCCGCGCCGCCGATCAGGCCGCCGTCGATGTCGGCCTGACGGAACAGCTCCGCCGCGTTGTCCGGCTTCACGCTGCCGCCGTAGAGCAGCGGCACGTCGGCCACTTGCGTGCCCTTCGCCGCCAGCTTCGCGCGCAGAAACGCGTGCACCTGCTGCGCCTGCTCCGAGCTTGCGCTCTTGCCCGTGCCAATGGCCCAGACCGGCTCGTACGCGACGACGATACGCGCCGCCTCTTCCACCGACAACACCGCCAGCACCGCATCGAGCTGCGCGCCGACGACCTGCTCGGTCGCGCCGTTTTCGCGCTGTTCCAGCGTTTCGCCCACGCAGACAATCGGCTTGATGCCGGCCGCCAGCGCGCGCTGCGTCTTGACCGCGACGAGCTCCGAGCTCTCGCCGTGATACGCGCGACGCTCCGAGTGACCAACAATCGCGAAACCCGCCTCGAAGTCGGCGATCATGCCGGCCGCGACTTCGCCCGTGTAGGCGCCCTGTTCGTGCGCCGACACGTCCTGCGCGCCCCACACGACCCGGCTGCCGCCGAGCAACGCCTGAGCCTGCGCGAGATAAGGGAACGGCACGCACACGCCGACGCGCACGTCCGCGGGCAGCGCCTGCGCGCCTTGCGCGACGCCTTCGAGCAGTGCCGCATTGGCCGCCAGGCGGCCATGCATCTTCCAGTTACCGACTACGAGCTTCGATCGTTGATTCGTCATTGTTTCGGTTGCTGTTAAAAGCGGACGCAAAACACACTATTTTACTGTGCGTAATCCGGACGGGTCAAACCGGCAGACACCCGATCGGCGAAAAAACGCGTCGAAAAAGCCTCGAAAAATCAAGCTCGAACCGGTTTGGACGCTTTGACGACGCCGGTTTCCGGCGTATTCGCGCTCTGCACCAGCCGATCAGGCTGATCAAGACCAGTCGAGCACGATCTTGCCGATGTGCTCGCTGCTCTCCATGAGCGCGTGCGCCTCGGCGGCCTGCGCGGCAGGAAACACCTTGAACACGACCGGCTTGATGCGGCCCTCTTCGATCAACGGCCACACGTTCGTCTTCAGTTCCTGCGCGATCTGCGCCTTGAAATCGACCGAACGCGCGCGCAGCGTGGAACCCGTGACCGTCAGACGGCGGCGCAGGATCTCGCCCATATTGAGCTCCGACTTCGAACCGCCGAGCGTCGCGATCAGCACGATACGGCCGCCCGTCGCGAGCGCCGACAGTTCGCGCGGCACGTAGCCGCCCGCCACCATGTCGAGAATCACGTCCACGCCGCGATCGTGCGTGAGCGACTTCACGACGTCGACGAAATCCTCGGTGCGATAGTTGATCGCCCGTTCCGCGCCGAGCGCCTCGCAGGCGCGGCACTTCTCGTCCGAGCCCGCCGTCGCGAACACGCGGAAACCGAGCGCGTGCGCGATCTGGATCGCCGTCACGCCGATGCCGCTCGAACCGCCCTGCACCATCAGCGTTTCGTTTTCGCCGCCCTCGCCCTTGCCGAGCTGCGCGCGCTGGAACACGTTGCTCCACACCGTGAAGAACGTTTCGGGCAGCGACGCGGCCTCGACGTCCGTCAGACCTTGCGGCACCGGCAGACACTGGCCGAGCGGCGCGACCACGTATTCGGCGTAACCGCCGCCCGCGATCAGCGCGCACACGCGATCGCCGATCTTCAGACCGAACGGATTGTGCTTCTCGTCGAGCGTGCCGCCGACGATCTCGCCCGCGACCTCGAGGCCCGGCAGATCGGAAATACCCGGCGGCGGCGCATACGAACCCTTGCGCTGAAACACGTCCGGACGATTCACACCCGACGCGCTCACCTTGATCAGCACCTCGCCGGCCTTCGGTTCGGGGGTCGGGCGCTCGGTCAGCTTGAGCACGTCCGGCGCACCGAATTCGGTTATCTCAACGGCCTTCATCTCGGGTCTCCCAAGGGCTGCGCGCCCCGCGCATGAATGATGTCGCGCCCGCATTGCGGACGCACGGTAATCGCTTCCGACATTCTCATAAAAAAACGGCCGGCGCGCTCATCGCGCTGCCGGCCGTTTCAGCTTGCCGCCTTACTGCTGCGGTTCGCCTTGCGGTGCATTGCCTTCGTTCAGCAGAGCCTTCGCCGACAGACGCACACGACCCTTCTCATCCGTCTGGATGACCTTGACCTTAACGATCTGGCCTTCCTTCAGGTAGTCGTTGATGTCCTTGATGCGCTCGTTGGCGATTTCGGAGATGTGCAGCAGACCATCCTTGCCCGGCAGCAGGTTCACGATCGCGCCGAAGTCCAGCAGCTTGAGGACCGCGCCTTCGTACACCTGGCCCACTTCGACTTCAGCCGTGATGTTCTCGATGCGCTTCTTCGCTTCGGCCATGCCTTCGCTCGAGGTCGAAGCGATCGTCACGACGCCGTCGTCCGAGATGTCGATCGTCGTGCCGGTTTCTTCCGTCAGCGCGCGGATCACCGAACCGCCCTTGCCGATCACGTCGCGGATCTTTTCCGGGTTGATCTTGATGGTGATCATGCGCGGAGCGTAAGCCGACAGCTCCGTGTTCACGCCCGACACCGCCGAGGTCATCTTGCCGAGGATATGCAGACGCGCTTCGTGCGCTTGCGCGAGCGCAACCTGCATGATTTCCTTGGTGATGCCCTGGATCTTGATGTCCATCTGCAGCGCGGTCACGCCAGCTTCCGTACCCGCAACCTTGAAGTCCATGTCGCCGAGGTGATCTTCATCGCCGAGGATGTCGGTCAGCACCGCGAACTTGTTGTCTTCGAGGATCAGGCCCATCGCGATACCGGCGACGTGCGCCTTCATCGGCACGCCGGCGTCCATCAGTGCGAGGCAGCCGCCGCAGACCGAAGCCATCGACGACGAACCGTTCGACTCGGTGATTTCCGAGACGACGCGGATCGAGTAGCCGAATTCTTCAGCGCTCGGCAGGCACGCGACCAGCGCGCGCTTGGCCAGACGGCCGTGGCCGACTTCGCGGCGCTTGGGCGAACCAACACGGCCCGTTTCGCCGGTGGCGAACGGAGGCATGTTGTAGTGGAGCATGAAGCGGTCGCGGTACTCGCCTTCGAGCGCGTCGATGATCTGCTCATCGCCCTTGGTGCCGAGCGTCGCGACGACCAGCGCCTGCGTTTCGCCACGCGTGAACAGTGCCGAACCGTGGGTGCGCGGCAGCACGCCCGTACGGATTTCGATCGGGCGAACCGTGCGCGTGTCACGGCCGTCGATACGCGGCTCGCCGTTCAGGATCTGCGAACGGACGATCTTGGCTTCGATGTCGAACAGCATGTTGCCGACGGTCGCCTTGTCGGCCGCCGTCGTGCCGGCCGCAGCCGCGTCTTCTTCGAGCTTCGCCGACGTTGCTGCGTAGACTTCCTTCAGCTTGGCCGAACGTTGCTGCTTGTCGCGCAGCTGGTACGCGGCGAGCAGGTCGCTGTGAGCGATTTCCGCGACGCGCGCGATCAGCGCTTCGTTCTTCGGGGCCGGCTGCCAGTCCCACTCGGGCTTGCCGCCGTCGCGAACCAGTTCGTGGATCGCGTCGATCGCCGTTTGCATCTGCTCGTGGCCGAACACGACCGCGCCGAGCATCACGTCTTCCGGCAGCTGGTCGGCTTCCGATTCCACCATCAGCACAGCGCGTTCCGTGCCGGCGACCACGAGGTCGAGGCGCGACTGCTTGCTTTGCGAACGCGTCGGGTTCAGGACGTATTCGTTGTTGATGTAGGCCACGCGCGCAGCGCCGACCGGGCCGTTGAACGGCAGACCCGAGATCGCCAGCGCAGCCGACGCGCCGATCAGCGCGGGGATGTCAGCCGGGACTTCCGGGTTGATCGACAGGACGTGGATCACGACCTGGACTTCGTTGTAGAAGCCTTCCGGGAACAGCGGGCGCAGCGGACGGTCGATCAGGCGCGAGATCAGCGTTTCGCCTTCCGACGGACGGCCTTCGCGGCGGAAGAAACCGCCCGGGATCTTGCCGGCCGAATAGGTCTTCTCGAGGTAATCGACGGTGAGCGGGAAGAAGTCTTGACCCGGCTTGGCCGTCTTCGCGCCGACGACGGTCGCGAGCACCACGGTGTCTTCGACGTCGACGATGACGGCGCCGCTCGCCTGACGGGCGATTTCACCGGTTTCGAGGCGCACATTGTGCTGGCCCCATTTGAATTCCTTCACGACTTTATTGAACATGGTCATGGTCACTCACTCCTTACTCATTTGTTATGCGGCGCCCGCACACGCGGACGTCACGGCAAGTCAAGGTTCCGGCACCGCGCGGGAAGAGGAGTGTTATGCCATTCCAGCGGAGCGCGCGGGTGCGTTGAGCGCGCCCCCGCGGCCATCGGCCGCGCACGATCTGCTGGAATGACACAAAGCTCTGCCCCGAAGTCCGGCCCTGGCTGCTTTGTGCTGCGGTACTGCGTTTTCCTGCGTTTGCCCTGCGTTTTCCTGCTACTGCCTTGTACTGCCAGCCGATACGCATCGCGAGAAGCGTACCGTTCAAAAACAAAATGCCTGTATCAGTGGAACTGACACAGGCATCTTTCTGGAAGACCTTCCGGTTACTTGCGCAGACCCAGCTTTTCGATCAGTGCGCGGTAACGATCAGCGTCCTTGCCCTTCAGGTAGTCGAGCAGCTTGCGACGGCGGCTCACCATGCGCAGCAGACCACGACGGCTGTGGTGATCCTTTGCGTGCGACTTGAAGTGGCCAGTCAGCTCGTTGATACGCGACGTCAGGAGTGCAACCTGAACTTCGGGCGAACCCGTGTCGCCGGTGCCGCGCGCGAATTGCGCGACGATGTCGGACTTCTTGATATCTGCTACGGACATTTGCTTTTCCTTTGAAACAAACAAGCGGTCACGGAAGAACGGCCGTGCCGTGGTTAGTTGCAACTACGAGGTTTTTACAGCTGCTTCTACTTCGATGAAGCCTTGCCGAGATTTTCGACAAGGCGCGTATTGTAGCACAGCGGCCATGCGCCGCGAACCCGCCTGTCACGACGCGTTCACGGACGCTTCATCTTGCAGACCGTCGCGGGCGCGGTACGCTCCGCCGGCAGCGCCAGCACGGTGCGAAAACCGTAGCCGGAGCCCTCGTTGTCGTAGCGCACGCCCGCCGTGCCCTGCCTGTCCATCTGCATGACGTAAAGGGGCTGGATCGCCTGATGATCGTCGGCGCGCATCAGGATCGGATGGAAGCCGTTGTCGAAACGCAGCCCTTCGAGCGCCTTCGCGACCGCCGCTGGATCGGCCGAACCCGCCTTCGTCATCGCCTGGGCGAGCATTTCGACCATCATCGACATGCGCAGCACCGGGTAGTCGTCCTGTGCCGCCGGGTAGCGCGCGCGGAATGCCTTGTACCACGCGTCGGAGGCCGCGCCGCCCGCGTTCGGGTGCCAGTCGGCCACGGCGATCACGTGCTTGACGCCCGCGTCGCCGAGCGCGGCCGGCGCGCCGAGGCTGTTGCCGTAGAAGGTGTAGAACTTCGCGTCGAGGCCCTGCTCGCGCGCCGCCTTCACCAGCAGCGTGAGGTCGTTGCCCCAGTTGCCCGTGACGACCGCGTCGGCGCCCGCCGCGCGGATCTTCGCGATATACGGCGCAAAATCCTTCACGCGGCCGATCGGATGAAACTCGTCGCCGACGATCGCGATATCGGGCCGGTCCTTTGCCAGCGCCGAGCGCGCGAGCGTGCTCACGTCGTGACCGAAGCTGTAGTCCTGATTGAGCAGGTAGACCTTCTTGACCGATTTGTCGGCGGCGATCACGTCGGCGAGCGCGTCCATGCGCATGCCCGCGTGCGCGTCGAAGCGGAAGTGCCAGAAGCTGCAATTCGCGTTGGTCAGCGCGGGATCGTCGGCGGAATAGTTGAGGAACAGCTCGCGGTTGTCGGGCTCGCGCGTGTTCTGACGGTCGATGGCTGTCACCAGCGCCGCCGCCACTGCCGAGCTGTTGCCCTGCATGACGAAGCCGATGTGGCGGTCCTGCGCCGCGCGTAGCTGCATCAGCGCGGCTTCGGTACTGCCCTTGCTGTCGAGCACGACCAGTTCGAGCGGATGCCGCCCGTCGGGCAGCGCCACGCCGCCCTGCGCGTTCACGCGCTCCACGCCGAAACGCAGGTTGCGCTCGACCGCCGCGCCCGCATCGGCGAACGGGCCGGACATGCCTTCGATCAGCGCGAGCTGGATCGGCTTGCCTGCCGCAACGCCGCTTGCCTCGGCGGCGTCCGCCGTACGCAGCGCGCCCGGGGCCGCCACGCTCAGGAGCGCCGCCGCCAGCGTCAACAGCGCCGGGGCGTGGGTGAAATACCGCGTGAATCGTGCCGTCATGCGCTCTGCCCTCTCGCTACGCAAACTCGAATAAAGCGCGGATCATAGGGCGCACCGGCGCACGCCCGCAAGCCCGCCGTGATCGCGACGTGTCAAAATAACGGTTCCATATTCGGTGCCGGTTCGCACGGCGCCCCGGGGAGCAATTCATGTTCGACCGCCTTTCCTCCGCTATCGTCACGCTGAGCGCCATCATGCGCGAGGCGCCACGCGCGCCGCGCCGCGCCCTGCTCGCGGGCCTCGGCGCGCTCGCGCTCGCGCTCGCGGGCTGCGCGCAGCCCTGGCAGCAATTCCACGCGGGCGACGACGCCCAGTCCGTGATCGCCCGCTTCGGCCAGCCGCGCGAAGTCTACGACCTGCCCGACGGC
This sequence comes from Paraburkholderia sp. Ac-20347, assembly GCF_017104805.1. Classification (NCBI taxonomy): domain Bacteria; kingdom Pseudomonadati; phylum Pseudomonadota; class Betaproteobacteria; order Burkholderiales; family Burkholderiaceae; genus Paraburkholderia; species Paraburkholderia sp. Ac-20347. The sequence goes on from NZ_JAAGPN010000029.1 coordinate 43,148, forward strand.
GGCAAGCGCCTGATGTGGCCCACGCAGCCGATGGGCGAAGTCACCACGGCCACCGACATCGACAAGAACGGCAAGGTCGTCAACGTGCGCCAGGTGCTGCAACCGAACGAGTTCTACAAGGCCGAGATCGGCAAATGGACGCGCGCCGACGTGCTCGTGAACTTCGGCCGCCCGGTCGACACGTCCTACTTCCCGCTGATGAAGAAGGAAGCGTGGACTTATCGCTATCTGGAAGACGGCGTCTGGTACATGCTCTACAGCTTCTATTTCGACGATCAGGGCATCCTGCGCCTCACGCAGAAAACGCCCGATCCGCTGCACGATCCGGATCTGCGCGCCCGCTTCTGATCCGGACCTGACCCGGCAAAACAAAACCCCCGCGCTCTCGCGAACGCGGGGGTTTTTCATTGGCGCGCGCCGCACGAGGCGACGCGCCGGCCGAACGCTTACGAGAGCTGCGGATTGAGCTTGTTCGTGTCCGACGAGTAGAGCTTGTTGAGCGCCGAGATGTACGCCTTGGCCGACGCCGCGACGATATCCGGATCGGTACCCACGCCGTTCACGATGCGGCCGCCCTTCGACAGACGCACCGTCACTTCGCCCTGCGCCTGCGTGCCGGTCGTGATCGCGTTCACCGAGTACAGCAGCAGTTCCGAACCGCTGCCCACTTCGGTTTCGATCGCGTTGAAGGTTGCGTCGACCGGGCCGTTACCCGCGGCTTCGCCCGTCACTTCCGAGCCGTCCGCCGAGAACACGATGCGCGCGTGCGGACGCTCGCCGGTTTCCGAACGCTGCGAGAGCGCGATGAACTTGTAGTGTTCCTTCTCTTGCTGCTCGGCCGATTCCTCGGTGACGATCGACATGATGTCTTCGTCGAAAATCTCCGACTTGCGGTCGGCGAGTTCCTTGAAGCGGGCGAACGCGCTGTTGAGTTCGGCTTCGCTTTCGAGCTGCACGCCGAGTTCCTGCAGACGCTGCTTGAACGCGTTGCGGCCCGAGAGCTTGCCGAGCACGATCTTGTTCGCGGTCCAGCCCACGTCTTCCGCACGCATGATTTCGTAGGTGTCGCGCGCCTTGAGCACGCCGTCCTGGTGAATGCCCGACGCGTGCGCGAACGCGTTTGCGCCCACCACCGCCTTGTTCGGCTGCACGACGAAACCGGTGATCTGCGAGACGAGCTTCGAGGCCGGCACGATCTGCGACGTATCGATGCCGAGGTCGAGGCCGAAGTAGTCCTTGCGGGTCTTCACGGCCATGACGATTTCTTCGAGCGACGTATTGCCGGCGCGCTCGCCGAGACCGTTGATCGTGCACTCGACCTGACGCGCGCCGCCGATCTGCACGCCGGCCAGCGAGTTCGCCACGGCCATGCCGAGGTCGTTATGGCAGTGCACCGAGAACACAGCCTTGTCCGAGTTCGGAATGCGCTCGCGCAGCGTCTTCACGAGGTTGCCGTAGAGTTCCGGCACGCCGTAGCCGACCGTATCGGCGATGTTGATCGTGGTCGCGCCTTCGTTGATGACGGCTTCGAGCACGCGGCACAGAAAGTCCATGTCCGAGCGGCTGCCGTCTTCCGGCGAGAACTCCACGTCGTTGGTGAACTTGCGCGCGAAACGCACCGCCAGCTTCGCCTGTTCGAGCACCTGCTCCGGCGACATGCGCAGCTTCTTCTCCATGTGCAGCGGCGACGTGGCGATGAAGGTGTGAATGCGGAAGTGGTCGGCGGGCTTGAGCGCGTCGGCGGCGCGCTGGATGTCCTTGTCGTTCGCACGGGCGAGCGAGCAGATCGTGCTGTCCTTGACCATGCCGGCGATCGTGTGGATCGCGTCGAAGTCGCCGTTCGAGCTGGCCGCGAAGCCCGCTTCGATGATGTCGACCTTCATCCGCTCGAGCTGCTTCGCGATGCGGATTTTCTCTTCCTTCGTCATCGACGCACCGGGCGACTGCTCGCCGTCGCGCAACGTCGTATCGAAAATGATGAGCTTTTCTGCTGCCATTTTGGGTCTCCGGGGGGGACTTGTTCAGTGTCTAAAAACGGATTTTGGGTGTTCGCGCCACCGATGGCGACGCTGACAATGAACGAGGCTTACGGAGGGCGAGCGAGATCAGCGCGGCAGGCGCGCTAGCGCTAGCGTGCTTAGCAGCGCGCCGGCTTGAAGGGAAAAGAGGGGGAACTGGATGGTGTCCATCGCCCGACTATAGCCGGAAACCGGCGATAGCGCAATCCGATAAGACCAGCGGGCGCAAAGCGCCGTCCGGCGCCGTCGCGGCGCGAAAAAAGGCTGGCGAAAAAGAAAAAGGGCCGCGCTCGCGCGTGGCCCTTTCACTGTGTTCGCGACGGAAACTAGCGTTCGCGCGGCGACGAACGCGCCGGATTGGCGCGCCCGCGCAGCCCCTGATACGCCCAGAAGACATAGCCAGACAGGCCATAGAGCACGAACAGGCCGAACAGCATCAACGGCGGATCCGACGACACCAGCACGAACGCCACCACCACGAGCAGCGTGGCCGCGAACGGCACGCGATGCCGCACGTCGAGCGCCTTGCCGCTGTAGAACGGCGCGTTCGAGACCATCGTCACGCCCGCGTAGATCGTCAGCACGAAAGCGACCCACGGCAGCCACGACAGCTTCACCGGCACGCGGTTATCGGTCGCGAGCCAGACGAAACCGGCGATCAGCGCGGCCGCGGCCGGGCTCGGCAAGCCCTGGAAGAAGCGCTTGTCCACCGAACCGATGTTGGTGTTGAAGCGCGCGAGGCGCAGCGCCGCGCCCGAGCAGTAGACGAAGGCCGCAAGCCAGCCCCAGCGCCCGAGATCCTTGAGCACCCACTCGTACATCACGAGCGCCGGCGCGACGCCGAACGACACCATGTCCGAAAGGCTGTCGAACTGCTCGCCGAACGCGCTCTGCGAGTGCGTCATGCGCGCGACGCGCCCGTCCATGCCGTCGAGCACCATCGCCACGAAAATGGCGATGGCCGCCACTTCGAAGCGCACGTTCATCGCCTGCACGACCGCGAAGAAACCGCAGAACAGCGCCGCAGTCGTGAACGCGTTCGGCAGCAGATAAATGCCGCGCTTCTTCAGGAAATCCTGGCGCGCGGCGCGACGGCTCGCCGCCACGCCGACCTGATCCTGCACCGCCTTGTTGCGGCGAAACGGGCGCGGCAGCGGGCCGCCGCCGGGATTGCGGGGACGACGCGGTTTGAATCCGGCCATACCTGCCCTCCTTATGCCGATTGGGTCGGCAGCTCGGCGAGAATCGTCGACGAGGCGGACACCTTCTCGCCGATCGACACACGCGGACGGCTACCCACCGGCAGATACACGTCGACGCGCGAGCCGAAGCGGATGAAGCCGTAGCGCTGGCCGCGCGAGAGCGGCTCGCCTGCGCGCACGTAGCAGAGAATGCGGCGCGCGATCAGACCCGCGATCTGCACCGACGTGACGGTCGTGCCGTCGGCCATCGTCAGCACGACGGCGTTGCGTTCGTTCTCGGTCGAGGCCTTGTCGATGGCGGCGTTCAGGTACGCGCCCGGGAAATATTCGACCTTCGCGACGGCGCCGTCGACGGGCGAGCGCTGCGAGTGGACGTTGAAAACGTTCATGAACACGCTGATCTTCAGCGCTTCACGGTTGGCGTACGGGTCGTGCGCGGTTTCCACGGCGACGATGCGGCCGTCGGCGGGGCACAGGACGGCGTTGGCCTGGGTGGGAATCGGGCGCGGCGGATCGCGGAAGAACTGGACGACGAAGATCAGGATCAGCCAGAACGGCCATGCGAGTCCGAAGCCTGCGACCGCATGGATCAAGAGCGCCACGACGGCCGCAATGGCGATGAACGGCCAGCCTTCGCGCGCGATGATCGGATGAGGGTAATTCATGGTGGCTTCGCTGTTATTTTAAAAACCGTAGGATAGCAAAAGCCGCCCAGGCTTCGTCCCACCTGGGCGGCTTTTCTTGGCACTCACTGTCGCGAAGCGGTACAAAACCGCTCGCGAGCTCGTACTCAGTCCGTCAGATTAGTTCTTCGACTGGTCGACGAGCTTGTTTGCAGCGATCCACGGCATCATCGCGCGGAGCTTCGCACCGACCACTTCGATCTGGTGCTCGGCGCCCAGGCGGCGGCGCGATTGCAGCGTCGGCGCGCCGGCCTTGTTTTCGAGGATGAAGCTCTTCGCGTATTCGCCGGTCTGGATGTCCTTCAGGACTTCCTTCATGACCTTCTTCGTTTCGGCCGTGATCACGCGCGGACCCGTCACGTACTCGCCGTATTCGGCGTTGTTCGAGATCGAGTAGTTCATGTTCGCGATGCCGCCTTCGTAGATCAGGTCGACGATCAGCTTGAGTTCGTGCAGGCACTCGAAGTACGCCATTTCCGGCGCGTAACCTGCTTCGACCAGCGTTTCGAAGCCGGCCTTGATCAGGTCGACCGTACCGCCGCACAGCACGGCTTGTTCGCCGAACAGGTCGGTTTCGGTTTCTTCGCGGAAGTTCGTTTCGATGATGCCGGCACGGCCGCCGCCGTTCGCTGCTGCGTACGACAGGGCGATGTCACGTGCTGCGCCCGACTTGTCCTGGTGGACAGCGATCAGGTGGGGCACGCCGCCGCCTTGCGAGTAGGTGCCGCGAACCGTGTGGCCCGGAGCCTTCGGCGCGATCATGATGACGTCCAGATCCGCACGCGGGATCACCTGGCCGTAGTGAACGTTGAAGCCGTGCGCGAACGCGAGGGCTGCGCCGTTCTTGATGTTCGCGTGAACTTCCTTCGCGTACACGTCGGCGATCTGCTCGTCCGGCAGCAGCATCATGACGACGTCGGCGTTCTTCACCGCTTCGGCCACTTCCTTGACCTGGAGACCGGCGTTCTCAGCCTTGCTCCACGATGCGCCGTTCTTGCGCAGGCCAACCGTGACGTTCACGCCGCTTTCCTTCAGGTTCAGCGCGTGAGCATGGCCTTGCGAGCCGTAACCGATGATGGTGACCTGCTTGCCCTTGATGAGGGAGAGATCGGCGTCCTTGTCGTAGAAAACTTTCATGTTGGTTCCTTGGCGAGAGTCTGGTGAATTTCGGTACTGCAATTAGCTAGTGCTGCGCCGGATGCGTCGTCGCTTGTCGCGGGCCGCGCATCCGGTCAAGTTCCGGTGCAAGATCGACTGTGTCGGGTCACACCTTCAGAATGCGCTCTCCGCGCCCGATGCCCGAGCCGCCCGTACGGACGGTTTCAAGAATCGCGGTGCTGTCGAGCGCCTCGATGAACGCGTCGAGCTTGTCGCTCGCACCCGTCAGTTCGATCGTGTAGGTCTTTTCGGTGACGTCGATGATGCGGCCACGGAAAATATCCGCCATCCGCTTCATCTCCTCACGTTCCTTGCCGACCGCCCTTACCTTGATCAGCATCAGCTCGCGCTCGATGTGGGCGCCCTCGGTAAGGTCGACCACTTTCACCACCTCGATCAGGCGGTTCAGATGCTTCGTGATCTGTTCGATCACGTCGTCCGAGCCAATGGAAACGATGGTCATGCGCGACAGCGAACGGTCTTCGGTCGGCGCCACCGTCAAGGTTTCAATGTTGTAGCCGCGTGCGGAGAAGAGGCCGACGACGCGCGACAGCGCGCCCGGCTCGTTTTCCAGCAGAACGGAAATGATGTGTCTCATGATGTGATCCGCGATTTATCCAGTGAGCGTGGTTGCCGCCCTTCCCCGCGAACCCGCGCGCCCGTTGTGTGGACGCGCGCCGCGCAGGGTTGGAACGGCGCCGTGCAAATACCGTTACAGGTCTTCCGAGCCGAGCAGCATCTCGGTGATGCCCTTGCCGGCCTGAACCATCGGCCAGACGTTTTCGGAAGGGTCGGTCTGGAAATCGAGGAACACCGTGCGGTCCTTCAGGCGCAGCGCTTCTTTGAGCGCCGGCTCCACATCGGCCGTCTTTTCGATCCGCATGCCGACGTGGCCATACGCTTCGGCGAGCTTCACGAAGTCAGGCAGCGCATCCATGTACGAATGCGAATAGCGCTTGCTGTATTCGATCTGCTGCCATTGGCGGACCATGCCGAGGTAGCGGTTGTTCAGCGAAATGATCTTCACGGGCGTGTCGTACTGCTTGCAGGTCGACAGCTCCTGAATGCACATCTGGATCGAGCCTTCGCCCGTGATGCACAGCACGTCGTCGTCGGGGTGGGCCATCTTCACGCCCATCGCCGCCGGCAGGCCGAAGCCCATCGTGCCGAGACCACCGGAGTTGATCCAGCGGCGCGGCTGGTTGAAGCGGTAGAACTGCGCGGCCCACATCTGGTGCTGGCCGACGTCCGAACACACGAAAGCGTTGCCGCCCGTGAGTTCCCACGCCTTTTCGACCACGAACTGCGGCTTGATGATGTCGCTCGAACGGTCGAACTTCAGGCAGTTCTTTTCACGCCAGCCTTCGATGTCCTTCCACCAGTCGGCGAGCGCGGCCGTGTCCGGACCGTGTTCGGCGTGCTGCAGTTGCTCGATGAGCTCCTTGAGCACTTCCTTGACGTCGCCGACGATGGGGATATCGACCTTCACGCGCTTCGAGATCGACGACGGGTCGATGTCGATGTGAATGATCTTGCGCGGACGCGACGCGAAGTGCGCCGGGTCGCCGATCACGCGGTCGTCGAAACGCGCGCCGATCGCGATCAGCACGTCGCAGTGCTGCATCGCCATGTTGGCTTCGTAGGTGCCGTGCATGCCGAGCATGCCGAGGAACTTGCGGTCGCTCGCGCGATAGCCGCCCAGACCCATCAGCGTGTTCGTGACCGGGTAGCCGAGCAGGTCGGCGAACTGGTTCAGTTCGCGCGACGCATCCGCGAGGATGATGCCGCCGCCGGTGTAGATGTACGGACGCTTGGCCGACAGGAGCAGCGACACCGCCTTGCGGATCTGCCCCGAGTGGCCCTTGGTGACCGGGTTGTACGAGCGCAGCGAAACGCTCTTGACCGGTTCGTACGCGCACGGCGTCTTCGACACGTCCTTCGGAATGTCGATCAGCACGGGGCCGGGACGGCCGGTGCGCGCAATGTAGAAAGCTTTCTTGACGGTGGCGGCGAGGTCGCGCACGTCCTTCACGAGGAAGTTGTGCTTCACGCAGGGACGCGTGATGCCGACCGTATCGCACTCCTGGAACGCATCTTGACCAATGGCGGCAGTCGGCACCTGGCCGCTGATGATCACCATCGGGATCGAGTCCATGTAGGCCGTTGCGATGCCGGTCACCGCGTTGGTGACGCCAGGACCCGAGGTCACGAGACACACGCCGACGTTGCCGGTCGAACGCGCATAGGCGTCGGCCGCGTGCACGGCTGCCTGTTCGTGGCGCACGAGAACGTGCTGGATTTTGTCCTGCTTGTACAGCTCGTCGTAAATGTAGAGCACCGAGCCGCCGGGATAGCCCCAGATGAATTCGACCTGCTCGTCGGCGAGCGCCTTCATCAGCACGGTTCCGCCGATGGAGTTTTGAGCTTGAGGGTCAGATTCTTGCGAGGGGGGGACCGACGTGGAGAATTCCGCGCTGGGCATGTTCATCATTCACCTTTCGAATTTTCGGCAAAAAATTGATCGGGTGCTCTCTGCCGGGCTTGTGGCTCGGGTTCAAGCGGCGCGTCCAGTTGACAGATGAGCTTCTTGGGCTCATCTCAATTGAGACAGTCACTTATGTTGCGAACCGTCGAAGATAGCGGCTCGAAAGCATTCGGTCAAGCGCTTATTGTCGATTCGTGGCGCATTTTCGAATGTCGGGCATCACGCTTGCACGCGCACCGAACATCGGCATGGGCAATCTGAGCAATCGAACGTGGCCGCGATGAAAGCCGCAATTGCTTACTAAAACGCTGCGCCGGCTTGCCATCGACCTTCAAACCGGTCTTCATCCGCGCTTCCCTGCGCTTAGCCACACCGGCGGGCCGCGGATCGGGTAAAGTGCGCGGCAGCGGCGCCGGACATGATCCGCGCCGCGTCCAACCTGACGCGAAACGGCTGCGTGGACGCCCGGATCACCCGCCGGCGCGAAAATTTGCTAGCATCCGCGAGTTTTACGACATTTTTCGAACGATTACGCGTACGCTGGTGGCGGCGCCCTGCAACGGATGGCATCAGACAAGGAACTCGCCGATTTCCTGGCGGGCGTCGAAAGACGCGCGTTCAAGCAGACGGTCTACGCCGTGCGCGACGACGACGCCTCGCTCGACATCGTGCAGGACGCGATGATCAAGCTCGCGGAAAAATACGGCGATCGCCCCCCGGCCGAACTCCCCCTGCTCTTCCAGCGTATTCTTCAGAATACGATGCACGACTATTTTCGTCGGCAGAAAGTACGCAATACGTGGGTGAGCCTGTTCTCCTCGCTGAGCGGCGCCGACGACGAGGATTTCGACCCGCTCGAAACCTTCGAGGCCGAATCGGGCTCCCCCGGCGCGGAAAGCAGCGAGCAGCAGATGGAGCGCGCCCAGGTCCTCCAGCTCATCGACGACGAAATCCAGAAATTGCCGGCACGTCAACGGGAGGCGTTTCTGATGCGTTACTGGGAAGATATGGATGTCGCCGAAACCGCCGCTGCCATGGGCTGTTCCGAGGGCAGTGTGAAAACGCACTGCTCGCGGGCCACGCATACGCTGGCTCAGGCGCTCAAGGCCAAAGGAATCACGCTATGAGCTCCGCTCTCGATAAACAAGAACTAGAGTTCGTGCAGGAGTTGCGCCGCGCGCTCGACGAGAGCGCCGCCGGCCTGCCCTCTGCCACCACTGTCCGATTGTCCGCCGCCCGCAAGGCCGCGCTCGCCCGCAAGAAGGCCGAGCCCGTGTTCGTGCGCGCGCCGGCGCTGGCCGCCGCGGGTGTCGGCGCCATCGGTGGTGTGCCGGG
>NZ_JAAGPN010000315.1:0-8315 GCF_017104805.1 Paraburkholderia sp. Ac-20347
GCGAGCGCCGCGCCGCGCGCACGCCGCGCCGCTGCATGGCGCGGCCACGGCATTGGCGCCGCCACTAATTTCGCCACGCGTCGTTTGCTTGCGCGTCAGCGCACCTGCCGCGCTTGAGGATCATCGAGACGAACGCCTATGGATCACACCATGAAGCCCGCGTCCCGAGCGCCTCAGGCGCGCGATGCCTGGTCGCTGCGTAGCGCGACCGCTGCGTTGCGCCGCTCGATCCGCACGCGCACGAAGCTGCACATCGGCATCTTCATCGTGCTGTTCGCGGCGCAAACGCTGTTGCTCACGAGTCAGTTGCTCGCCGTGAATCATGCACTCGAACATGCCGAACACGCCGAACAGGAACCAGCCGCACACGCGTTCAAGGATCGTTACGCGGATCGCAGCAGCGATGAAGGCAACGAAGGCAGCGCAGACAACGAACGCCCCGCGCACGCACTCGACAACGTGCAGGCCGTGCCCGCGCGTCTCGTGCTGATCGACCGCCAGGGCCTGCACGAAACGGACTTGCGCGACATGCGCGACGACAGCCTGCAAACGGTCGGCGACGAACGCGCGCTCGGCGTTCACGATGCGGCTCGCCACGCGCGCCGGCTCGTCAAGCGCACGCTCGAAGCCGCGCTCGCGATCGCCTGTCTCACGCTGCTGCTCGGCGTCGCGCTGTTCCGCCATGTCGAGCGCACGATGCTGCAGCCCTTGCTCGCGATCACCGATTCGCTCGTGCGGCTCGCGCGCGGCGAAGAAATTCACACGCTGCCCGACCTCGAACGCACCGACGAAATCGGCGCGATGGCCAAGGCCTTCGACGCGCTCTGCGCCAGGTCGCGCGAACTCAAAGACGCGCACGAAGCCACGCGCGCCGCCGAGGCGCACGCCCAGGCGCTCGCGCGCCACGACCCGCTCACCGGCTTGCCCAACCGCCGCCTGCTCGCGGCGGAAATGGGCGCCGCATTCGAACAGGCGCGCCGTCGCGGCAGCGGCTATCTGGTGATCGTGATCGATCTCGACCGCTTCAAGCCCGTGAACGACCTGTACGGCCACGCGGCCGGCGACGCCGTGCTCTGCGAAATCGCCGCGCGTCTGCGCCGCAACGTGCGCGAGCGCGATACCGTCGCGCGTCTCGGCGGCGACGAATTCGCGGTGCTCGCCCTCGCCCCGCACGACGAACAGGCCGATGTCGCGCGCGAACTCGCGCAACGTCTGCTGGCCGCTGTGCGCGCGCCCATCGACGTGGACGGCGTGCGTCTGAACGTGGATGCGAGCATCGGCATCGCGTGCTGCCCGCGCGACGGCGAAGATGCCGACGACCTGCTGCGCGCCGCCGACATCGCCATGTACCGCGCCAAATGCGAAGGCAAAGGCACGTATCGTTTCTTCGAGCAGAAGATGGACGACGAACTGCGCGAGCAGGCCACGCTCGAATCGGACGTACGCCGCGCGCTCGCGGGCGGCGAAATCCGCCCGTACTATCAACCGCTCGTGCGTCTCGCCGACGGCCAGACCGCCGGCTTCGAAATCCTCGCGCGCTGGCATCACGCCGAACGCGGCTGGGTGCCGCCCGATTTGTTCGTCCCGTTGATCGAGCAGATGGGCATCGCGCCCGTGTTCATGGCGGCGATCCTGCGCCGCGCCTGCCGCGACGCGCTGCGCTGGCCCGAACGCTATCGCCTTGCGTTCAACATCTCGCCCGCGCAGTTCAAGGACGAACAACTGGTCTCGCTGCTGCTGCCGATTCTCGCCGACGAAGGCTTTCCGCCCGAGCGTCTGGAGATCGAGATCACCGAGTCGGCGCTGATGTGCGACTTCGATATCGCGCGCGCCGTGCTCGCGCAATTTCGCGGCGCGGGACTGAGCATGTCGCTCGACGACTTCGGCACCGGTTATTCGAGCCTGCAGCATCTGCACGAACTGCATTTCGACAAGCTCAAGATCGACCGCTCGTTCGTGCTCTCGATGGCGACGTGCAGCGAAAGCGCGAAGATCGTCGACGCCATCGTCGCGCTGGCTTCGAATCTCGGCATGGCCACCGTCGCCGAGGGCGTCGAAAGCCAGGAACTCGCGCGCATGCTGCGTCTGAAGGGCTGCGAGTACGCACAGGGCTATTACTTCGGCAAGGCAATGGCCGCGCGGGACATCGACGCGCTGCTCAACGTGGACCGCGCCAACGCGCTCGCGCAAGACGCCGCGTAGACGCTGCGCGCGGCCGTCGGGTCCGTTTCAACACTCAAGGAAGCAAGGGAAACATCATGTTTGTCGCAATCGGCTGGATCGTGGTCCTCGGATCGGTGATCGGGAGCTTCGTCGGCGTGGGCGGCCATCTGCCCGCGCTCGTGCAACCGTTCGAACTCCTGTGTATTTTCGGCGCGGCGATGGGCGCGTTCGTGGTGAGCAATCCGAAGTCCACGCTCGGCAAGACGCTCAAGGCGCTGCCCACCTGTTTCAAGGGCGGCGGCTACACCAAGGCGCAGTATCTCGAACTGATCGCCCTGCTCTACGAACTGCTGCAAAAGGCCCGCAAGGAAGGGATGATGGCGCTCGAAGTGGATATCGAGGCGCCCGATAACAGCCCGATTTTCCAGAAGTACGCGCGCGTGCTGGCCGACCATCATCTGCTCGATTTCATCGTCGACTATCTGCGCATGATGTCGGGCGGCAACGTGAACCCGATGGAAATGCAGGACCTCATGGACGAGGAACTCGACACGCATCACGCCGAAGTTTCGGTCGCGCCCAACGCGATCCAGAAGATGGCGGACGGCCTGCCCGCCTTCGGCATCGTGGCCGCCGTGATGGGCGTCGTGCACACGATGGGTTCGGTCGGCCAGCCGCCCGCCGTGCTCGGCGAGATGATCGCGGGCGCGCTCGTGGGCACCTTCCTCGGCATTCTGCTGGCCTACGGTTTCGTGGGCCCGATCGCCGATCTGCTCAACGCGAAGGGCCGCGCCGCGACCAAGCCGTATCAGTGCGTGAAGGCCGTGCTGCTCGCCTCGCTCGCGGGCTACGCGCCGCCGGTGGCCGTGGAATTCGGCCGCAAGGTGCTGTTCACCGCCGACCGTCCGAGCTTCAAGGAACTCGACGAAACCGTGCGCGCCACCAAGACGCCGAAGGCCGCGTAAGCGCGGCGCACAGAGACACCGCAACACCGGGGAGAAAACAACATGTCGCAAAGACAGCGCGCCGCGCAAGACAGCGAGAGCAGCAAACCCGCGCCCGTGATCCGCCGCGTGAAGAAAGGCGGCGCCCACGACGCGCATCACGGCGGCGCGTGGAAGATCGCCTATGCCGACTTCGTGACGGCGATGATGGCCTTCTTCCTGCTGATGTGGCTGCTCGGCTCCACCTCGCAGTACGATCGCGACGGCATCGAAAAGTACTTCAACACGCCGCTGTCGAGCATGCTCGGCGGCAAGCCGAATTCGGCCAATCCGAGCCCGAGCATCATCAATGGCGGCGGTCACGATCTGTCGAACAAGCTGCCCGCCGTGGGCGGCGCGAACGCGCAGCCGTCGCAGACGCGCGCGGTGCCGGTATCGGTCGCGCCCGCCGACGCCGCCGACAAGGCGCGTCTGCAGCAACTGAAGGCGAAGCTCTCCGCGCTGATCGAGCAGAAGCCCGCGCTGAGCGCATTCAAGGACCAGATCCGCGTGACGATCACCGACGAAGGTCTGCGCATCGAGCTCGTCGATTCGCTCAAGCGGCCGATGTTCGCCACCGGCAGCGCGAAGCTCGAAGACTATGCGTACGCGATCCTCGTCGAGATCGGCAGCGCGCTCAACGACACGGCGAGCGGCGTGTCGATCGCGGGCCATACCGATTCGGTCCCGTATTCGGGCGGGCTTGCGGGCTACTCGAACTGGGAGCTGTCGAGCGAACGCGCGAACGCGGCGCGGCGCGCGCTGGTGGCCGGTCATCTGAGCGAGGACCGTCTGCTGCAGGTGCGCGGGCTCGCCGACGTGCTGCCGCTCGACAAGGGCAGCGCCGACAGTCCGCTGAATCGTCGCATCAGCATCCTCGTGATGAATCAGGCCGCCGAGCGCGCGTTCTTCGAAGATGCGCACCGCTACAACGTGGCGGGGAAAAATGCGGGGACGGCGTCGTAACCTGCGCGCGGTGTGAGCGTGCGCAGCAGGCGCGGAGTTTGCGGTGAGAAAGCGTCCACTTCGATGGGAGCGACGCCATGACTGCAACCGATCCGCGTAATCCGCAACCCGACGACCCGCGCCACCCTGCGCCCGCCCAGCACAACGACAACGCGCACAGCAAGATGCCCGAGCGCGACGACCGCGACCGCAAGCAGTCGCCGGCCGATCGTCCCGGCAAACATCCGGGAGAAGGCGAGCCTTCAGTGAGTTGAACGCGTGCCGAATCACGCCGAGCCGCACGCGTGCGGCGCTGAAAAATCCGCGCAATCTGCGGCACGGGCATTGCTCTAGTGAAGGTACGACGGCCGGCGGCGTCACGCAGCATCGCGAACGCGCCGGCCGAACTCAATGTAGTCCTTCACAGGAGGCGATCATGCCCACCTTCACCCCCAGCAATATGCCCACGAGCCAAGGCAGCCAGGGCGCGCGCATCGTCGGCAAGGGCAGCGAAACGGCCGCCGGTCCCGGCCCCGACATCATGGCCGCGAGTACGCTCGACAGCAATCGCGTACTCAGTTCGGACGGCGAAGAAATCGGCAAGATCAAGGAGATCATGCTCGATGTGCAAGGCGGACGCGTCGCCTATGCGGTGCTGTCGAGCGGCGGCTTTCTCGGTATCGGCGACAAGCTGTTCGCCATTCCGTGGGGCGCGCTCACGCTCGATACGAGCCGCAAGTGTTTCCTGCTCAATGTCTCGTCCGAACGCGTGCGTAACGCGCCGGGCTTCGACAAGGATCACTGGCCCGCGATGGCCGACGCCAAGTGGGGCAGCACCGTGCACGCCTATTACGGCAGCGAGCCGTACTGGGAAGGCGTCGAACCCGTGGTGCCGCCGCGCGATGACATCGGGCATCACTGATCGCGTTTGATGCATGGGTTCATTCACGCGCGGGCGCTGTTTTTCGAGGCGCTCGCGCGTGATTCTGCGGATCGCGCGAGTTAGTTTGCTGCGTTCGCGTCTGAAACTGACGCAATGGGTAGTACCGGCGTCAGCGCCCCGTCGAGCGCCCACGTCGACACATCACGACGCGCGGGACAAGCGATCACGTTGATCGCGCGCTTGTTCTCCACATCGCTCGCCGCATCGCCGGAACCGGGCGGCGCCGCAAGCCAGCCGCGCTGTTCGAGCGCGCGCACGCGCTGCCGGAACGCGATCTGCAAGGCATCCGATTTCACCGACACCTCGCTCTGCCAGCCATCCGGCACGAGCTCGGGACGCACGCGTCGCAACACTGCGTGATCCTCGTTGAAGATACGCAGATTGCGCGCGCGAAACCGCGCGTCGAGCAGCGGCGTTTTCAGAAATGTGCGCCCCATCATCCAGTACGTGCGCGTATGCAGCGCATCCACCGGCACATGCGCCGACACGATATCAATCCGCCAGCCGTTCCCCAGTTGCAGTTCGAGCGTCGCGCACGGGCCGCTCAAATGAAAACCCGTTTGCGTAACCACTTCCACGTGCTCGCCGGTCGCTTGACGGCGCAGCAGACCGCGCCGTACGGGCCGCTGCATCACGAGCTTCGCGTGGCCGCTCCACGCATCGGGCGCGCTCACTTCGAACGCATCGATCTCGGGCCGATCCGGCGCGCCGAACGAGGTGCCGTGCACGAACGGCGCGTGCGCGAAATCGAGTCCGTTCTCGACGATGCGCTCCCAGTTCGCGTCCCAGTCGAAGGTGCCGTGGATCACGCGCACATTGGCGTCGTCGGCCCAGGCGAGCGGCGGCAGCGGCGGGCGCTCTTCTTCGGGCAGATCGCCGAGAAAGGCCCAGATCCAGCCGTGGCGCTCGACGACCGGATAACCGTCGACGCGCGCCCGCGCCGGAATGCGCGCCTGCGGCTGCGCCGGAATATGCGTGCAGACGCCGTCGCCGCCATAACGCCAGCCGTGATACGGGCATTGGACCTCGCCGTTCACACGCTGGCCCGCCGCGAGCGACGCGCCGCGATGCACGCAGATATCGGAGAGCAGACGCGCCCGGCCTTCGGTGTCGCGGAACGCGACGAAGCGATGGCCGAGCAGCGTGACAGGCAGCAACGCGTCGCGCAGATCGGTCGACGCAGCCACGACGTACCAGAGATTTTTCAGCATGGAATCGGCAATTTTTGCAGCAAGAAAACGGGATCGATGTTGCGTTGCGAACGCATCGCCTTTTAAAAAGGGCCAGCGCGTTACAGCGGCAGTCTAACCGCTGCTTTGATTGCATGCCGCGTGCCACGCAGCACGCGCTTGGCGGGCCGTCCGACTTCGCCAAATTACGTCGGCCAGCGCACGGAAGGCTCCGCACGAAAGCGCGACCCTGCGCATGCAGCATCCACGCGCGCGCGACATCCGAAAACGCCAATCAACGACGCGCCGTGTGTGTAAAGCGCAACAGCTTCGCGCGCAGACCTTTTCAGGTACCGGAGTTGCGGCGCAACATGCAGTGAAGAAGCCGGGGCGGCGCGGCACCCGGCACGAATGCCCGAACTGACCGGACAAACCGGTTTTGCTCGACGCTTCGTCGCGAGGGGCTCGCCCCTAGACTGGCCTTGCATTCAAACCAACAATGGGGAATGGCAATGGGCGTGACTAACTGGATTCTGGTGCTCGAATGTGCCTACATGGAATTTTCGAGCTGGCGCGGCAAGAATATCTATCGCCGCACGGTGGCCTACGATCGCGTGGTGTGGTGCTGAGCGCGGCGCACGCAGCGCTTTGATTTCGACACGTTCGACGCGTTCGACACCTCCGGCACTTTCACGCAGCGCTCGCCGGATGAAACCCCAGGTAGTGCTGGGGCATCGGCAACGCTTCGGGCGGCGCGCTCAGGGCGTCGACGGAAGCGAGCGCATCGCGCGTGGCCTGGCGATTCGAAATCAGCGTCCATGAGATGCCGGGGTCGATTGCGTCGGCCGCTTGAAGCGTGTTCTGCACCGTGTTTTTGATCGACGCATTCGCAACGTCGAGCGCGGCGGCAATCGCCGCATCCATCGCTTCGCTGCCCGGCTTGACGATCACGAAACCCTCGTTGCCGAGCGCCGCCATGCGCACGCCGAGTTCGTCGCAGAGTGCGCGCTTGGCCGGCATGTCGGCCACATCCGAATGGCGGCGCAGCGCGATATCGGCCTGCACCGTCTCATCGACATACCGCCCCTCGATTTCGAATACCGAATAGCGCGACTCCCACGCCTGCGGCGGACAGCCTTTCGCGGACGGTGCGAACGGCACGAACGGATTCACTTCGGCGGGATAGATGCGGCACACGCGCGGCCGGTGATCGTAAGCGCCGCAGCGCAGATCGGGCAGCAGGTTCGGACACGGACCATCGAAAGCGGCCACCACCATCGGTACGATACGCACGGGCAGCGTGCCGCTCATCGCCGCGAACGAGCGCGCGCGTTTGTACGCGGCATAGCCGTCGTCGGCGGGCGGTTCGGCAAGCCACGGCAGCGCTTCGCAGAAGAGCTGCACGTCGCCGCCATCGCGCAACCAGACGCGCGCCTCGGCCAGACTCAGGGGAATGCGCAGATCGTGGCAACAGTGGCCACACATCGTGCAGGAAAAGTGGGTAGACATCGTCATTGACTGCGGGGACCGGCGCGGCCCGCGCAACGAGAAACGTCGCGCGAGCCCGCACCCAGGCAGCCCATCCTAGCGTGCGCGCCTTACGAAAGGCTGTAAGCGCGTCACGCCGGTGGATATGTCGATGTCGATCCGGATCGCCTCAAGCAGCGAGCGGCGCCTTCACCGATGCCTCCAGACGTTCGAGCAGACGCGCGCGCAACGCGCGGTCCGCGCCCTGCTCGCGGCGTTGCGCGCGCGGCTGCGTCACCTCGAAGACGTGACTCGTCGCGCGCGTGGCCGCGCCCTTCGCCGGTTCCAGCAGCACGACGCGGTCGGCGAGATACAGCGCCTCGTCGAGATCGTGCGTGACCACGAGCGCCGCCATGTCGTGCGCCTGCACAAGCGTCAGCAGCAGGTCTTGCAGACGCATGCGCGTCATCGCGTCGACGGCGCTGAACGGTTCGTCGAGCAGCAGCAGACGCGGCTGCGTGTAGAGTCCGCGCGCGATCGCCACGCGCTGCGCCATGCCGCCCGAGAGATGCTTGGGCCAGCGCGCGCCGTCGTCGGCGTGCAGGCCCACCTCTTCGAGCAGCGCCGCCGCGCGGGCCGCCGCCG
>NZ_JAAGPN010000316.1:0-8282 GCF_017104805.1 Paraburkholderia sp. Ac-20347
TGCGGTGGTGATCGCGGCGGGTGTGGGCGCGTGGATCGGCGCACGCATCGGCGCGGGCTGGCACCGCGCGAGCGAGCACGAGGAGCGCGTGCATCACGAGATGCGTCAGTCGGGCGTGCTGCTCGCCGTGCACGTGAGCCCCGATAACCAGGCCGTCGCCGCCGACGTGCTGCGCGAAGCCGGCGCCGACGACGTCGAGCGCGCGTCGGGCCAATGGCACGGCGGCCACTGGGCGGATTTCGATCCGACCGCCGCGCCGCATCCGTTCGGCGAAGCGAGCGTGCAGCGCGCCTGAAGCCACACGCGGCACCACGCGGCACGGCAAGCGCGCAAAAAAACGGCGGCTCGAAAGCCGCCGGGGGGTGAATCGTGTGTCGTGCGGGCTAACGCGTGACGACGATGTGCATCGCGATCATTCCGCCTTCGCCTTGCTGACCGCGGCGGCACTCGACGCCGGCTTCGCGGCGGCCTTCGCCGACGCCTTCGCGGGCAGATCGACTTGCGCGGCTTTCGCGACCGGAACCGCGACCGGCGGGACCGGAGCGATCGGTGCAATCGTTGCATTCGGCACGCCCGGCGTCGCACTGCGCGCCTTCGCCGTGGCCGTCACCGAAGCCGCCGTCGCGACGCTGCGCAGATCGGCGAGGAACGTATCGCGCCACACCGAAAGATTGTTCTCGCGCAGCGACGCCATCATGTCCTCGTAGCGCGACTGGCGCTCGGCATGCGGCATCGAGAGCGCGCGCTCCAGCGCCTCGGCGGTCTGATTCAGATCGTAAGGATTCACGACCAATGCGCCAGGCAACTGCTCGGCCGCGCCCGCGAACTGCGAGAGCACCAGCACGCCCGGATCTTCGGGATTCTGCGACGCCACGTATTCCTTCGCGACGAGGTTCATGCCGTCACGCAGCGGCGCGACATAACCCACCTGCGCCTGACGGAACAGCGCCATCAACAGATGACGTTCGTACTTGCGGTTCAGATACTGGATCGGCGTCCAGTCGAGCTGCGCGAAGCGGCCGTTGATGCGTCCGGCCTCGCCTTCCAGATTGCGGCGGATGGTCTGATAGGTCTGCACGTCGGAGCGCGTCGGCGGCGCGATCTGCAAGAGCGAGACGCGGCCATGCCAGCCCGGCCCGTTCTGCAGCATGCGTTCGAACGCCTGGAAGCGCTCGGCGAGCCCCTTCGAATAATCGAGACGATCGACGCTCATGATGAGCTTGCGTCCGCGCATCGCGTCGCGCAGGCTGCGTACCGGCTTGCGGTCGGTGAATTGCGCCGCCGATTTCGCAATCGAATCGGGATAGATGCCGATCGGGTACGCGCCCACTTTCAGGAAGCGATCCCACGCGTGCACCATGCCGTCTTCGCTCGCGGTGCCGTGGCCGCCGCGCTCGATGTAGTCGACGAACGCCTGACGGTCCGCATCGGTCTGGAAACCGACCACGTCGTAATGGCACATGAACTTCATCAGTTCTTCGTGCGGCGGCACCGAGCGCATCACTTCGGGCACCGGCAGCGGAATGTGCAGGAAGAAGCCGATCGGATTCTTCACGCCGAGGTCGCGCAGGCAGCGCGCGAACGGAATCAGGTGATAGTCGTGGACCCAGATGATGTCGTCGGGCTGGATCAGCGGCTTGAGCTGGCGCGCGAGCGTCACGTTCACGCGCAGATAGCCGCCATATTCCTGGCGCTCGTAGCGCGCGAGGTCGTTGCGATAGTGGAACGTCGGCCAGAGCGTCGTGTTCGAGAAGCCCTTGTAGTACTGGTCGTAGTCACGGCGGGTGAGTCCTACCGTCGCGTAGGTGACGCTGCCCTGCTGCTCGATGACCGGTGCTGCCGGCTCGGCGACCGTTTCGCCGCTCCAGCCAAACCACACGCCGCCAGTCTCCTTGAGCGCGTCCAGTACGCCGACCGCCAGACCGCCCGCTGCGGGACGGCCCTCTTGCGTCGGTGCCACGCGATTCGATACCACGATCAGTCTGCCCATTGCGGCCAATCCTCCTGTTTCGTTGCTTCGTTGTTTCTCGCGTCCGAAGACGTTGCCTCAGGCACGCACGCAAGATCCGCGCCTCCTTTGCCCGGCGAGGAACGGATTTAAACGGGGCACAAACGAACGCCGACACCTTGCGCGCGCGATGAATGCCCTGTGCAAAAACAGGGCGGGATGCCTGACTGCGACTGAACTTCAACTGGACTGAGACCGAACGTCGACCAAATGTCGACCGATTTTCGACTGAAGCCGCGCCCGCCGACGGACCGCTCAACCGCGCGACTTGAACCGGTCGATCAAGCGTCCTGCTCCGAGCCCAGATCCCGCTGATAGTCGATGCCCTCGGCGCGCGCGCCGCCCTGGTTGTGCTCGCCGTCGGGCGGCACGCCGGGCGCGGGGCGATTCTGGCCGGCCGGATCGGGGCTGTAACCGGACGCGCCGGAAGGATCAGGTGAGCCGGAAGACGGATCGGCGGAACTGCCGCTTTTCTGTTCTCCGTCACGCGAGCCGCGCCGGGCCGAGTGACGTGCGGAGCGGCGCAATGCGGGATGTCTCATGTCGATGCCTCCAGCGGGAAGGCTGCCACGCGGCGTGGGCGTTTTTTATAGTCTAGGGTCCGCCGCGTGAATTTGCCGGTAAATATGGCGATTGGTTTGTAACTCGTACATAAAAATCGCGGCTGTCACCGATGCTGCAACGCTGGCGCGGCTCGCGACGGCGCGGACGGGGTTCGATCGTCGCCGGGACGGCAGGTCCAGCTTGCCCAACGCGCCCAGCTTGCCCAGCGCGCCCACGCTGAGCGCGCCGCCTCGCGCGCATACGCGGCTACGCGCGCCCACTCGTCGTGCGACTCGCGCGTGCGCATCACCGGATAGTGACGGATCGAGCGCGGCACTTCGCCCGGCTGCGGCGGCGGATCGCCGACCGGCGGCACGTCGGGCGTACCGGGTTCGCTGGGCGGCGGATCGTCGGGCTGCGGCGTATGGGCAAGCCACGGCTTCACGCGGAACGGATCGGATTGTTTGCAGCTGGGCATCGTGCACTCCTCGAAAGGTCGTCGATGAACCCGTCTGCAAGCAACATACCAGCCATGTCGATCGACGGCTCTCGCCCCGCGTCTGCGCGGCATCGGCGCGGTATCGGCAATCTGCGCCCAATGCAAAGCGCCCGTTCGGCCGGCGCGATTTACATCGCATACCGGCACGAACGGGCGCTGACTTCAGTGCGTCTTGAGGCTTATCGCCTTATCCGTACAGTGCGGCTCAGGCTCCCGCGCGCGCGGGCGTTTCGCCCTTGCCCGTCTCGTTGCCGTACTCGACCAGCCGGTTATAGAGCGTCTTCAGGCTGATGCCGAGAATCTCCGCCGCGCGCGTCTTCACGCCGCCGCACTGTTCGAGCGTCGCGAGGATCAGCTGACGATCGGCGTCGGCGAGCGAGGTGCCGAACGGGATCGTCACGGCCGTGCCCGCCACCGGCTTCGACAGCGAAATCTGCAAAGGCACGGCCGCAGTGAGATCGCCTTCGTTGCCCGACATGATGTGCGCGCGCTGCACGTAGTTCTTCAGCTCGCGCACGTTGCCGGCCCACGGATAAGCCGCGAGCATCTCGCGCACCGCGGGCGGGAACTGCTTCTTCGTGCCGTGGCGCTCGTTGAGTTCGTCGAGGAAGGCCTGCGCCAGCAGCTCGACGTCCTTGCCGCGCTCGCGCAGCGGCGGCAGATTGATCGGGAACACGTTCAGACGGTGATACAGGTCCAGACGCAGCTTGCCCTCGGCGACGGCCTGTTCCGGATCGCGATTGGTGGCCGCGATCAGGCGCACGTCGGTCTCGATTTCCTTGGTCGTGCCGACGCGCATGAACATGCCGGTTTCGAGCACGCGCAGCAGTTTCACCTGCAGCTCGATCGGCATTTCGGTGATTTCGTCGAGGAACAGCGTGCCGCCGTTCGCGCGCTCGAAATACCCCTTGTGCTGACGGTCCGCGCCCGTGAACGAGCCGCGTTCGTGGCCGAACATTTCCGACTCGATCAGGTTCGGCGAAATCGCGCCGCAGTTCACCGCGAGAAATTCGTGCTTGCGGCGCAGGCTCAACTGATGGATGGTCTGCGCGGCCACTTCCTTGCCGGTGCCCGACTCGCCCACCAGCATCACCGAGGCAGGCGTGGGCGCAACGCGGCTGATCTGGTCGTACACGTCCTGCATGACCGGCGAATTGCCGAGCATCAGACCGAAGCGGCCCATGCGGCGCAGCTCGCCGCGCAGCGTGCCGATTTCGGCCTTGAGATCGCCCGCGCGCGGCAGACGATTGAGAATCGCCTTCACGCGCTGCAGGTTGATCGGCTTGACGAGGTAATCGATCGCGCCGTTCTTGAGCGCATCGACGGCCGTCTCCACGGTCGCGTGACCGGTGATGACCACGAGCTCCACGCCCGAGCGCGGATCGAGATCCTGGAACAGATCGGTGCCGCTGCCGTCGGGCAGCTTCAGATCGGTGAACACAACGTCCGGCATCTGCCGGATCAGCTGGATGCGCGCTTCCCGCAGGTCGCCGGCCTGCGCGGTGGTGAGCCCGTCTTCGCCGACCACGGCGGCGAGCGCTTCGCGGGTTTCTGCGTCGTCATCGACAATCAATACATGTGGCATCGCGTCTCGTCAGCCCTGAAAGGTGAGTGGCTCCTGTACGCACGACACGCCGCGCCGCAGCAAGCGCCGGCGCGCCGGACAAGGAAGTCCGACGTCGCGGGCTGCGCGGCGCGAGGGTGGCGCTGCAAGTGGAGTGCGAAACGGCCGGGTACGCTCAGGACGGCGAGCGTGGTCTTTTAGCTGCATGATCGCAACAATCTCGCGACCCGCAGTCAACCCAAACCTTGATTGTTGTGGATATGGCCATTATAGACATATTCGAGATGCGGATGCGTGGCATTCACGGCGGTATCGGTCGCTCGGCGCACGCGTCGCGAGGACGTGCGCGCGGCGTCGATGCAGCAACGAAAGCCGCATCCGCGCGCTCAATGTCGCGTGGCCGGGTCGCTGCCGCTTTGCGGAAACGGCCACGCGCCGCTCGAGGCGTCGTCCGTCGCGCCGCTGACCGGCTCGCCGCGCTCCATCGCGCCCGCAGCCATCGCATCGCCGGCAGCGGCCGCGTTCGGCAACACGCCGCTCTCCGCCAGTGAGCCGCCCTCGCCCTCCCAGCGGTTCAGCTCGCGGTGAAACGTCTGGCGCTGCATGCGGTGACGCTGCGCAAAACGCCACGCCAGCATGCCCGCCGTCGCGCCGAGCGCACCCACCGCCACGAGGGTCCCAATCAGTCCAGGCGTGTTCTTCGCCATGTCGCACTCTCCCAGGTTGTTGTCGGAAATGCGGTCAGAATCGGCAGCCGTGAACAAATGAATCGGCCACCGATCTATCGGCGCATACGCCGCGCCAGGTAGGATAGACGCCCATGCGCAGTTCGAATTGCTGAGCACGAGGCGTGCCAGCCCGTCCGCGCGGCGCATTCGGACCGCCATTCGGACTGCCTGCGCGCTGCATTCGGACCGAATCCAGGCCGCAAGCGACGCGCACCGACAATCCGGGCACGTCCATTGCCCTGCGACGCGCGGCAGTGGTTAAATGTTTACGAGATGGAAATCCCGTGGCCGACGGGCAAGATAGTGCCCGCGCCGTTTTGCACAGCCAGCTGGCCAGATCGAGCGGCTCACCAGCCGCCGGGGCCAGCAAGCCATGCCCGATCCACCCGGCGCGCGCCTGCGGCATGCGACGCGTCGACGACGCGCGCAACGCCGGCGCCCCGGCTTCGGGCCACACACCACACTTTGCAGGACGACTACCCTATGGCGACAATCGAGCCGGGCTCGCCCGCCGCCGAACGCGATGAAATGCGCGACGAACGACGTAACGAGACGCTGGATGAACGGCCTGACGAGAAGCGAGCAGGAAAGCGCAGTGAAAAACGCAGCGACAAGCCGCGCGCCGCGGCACGCCGCGACAAAGCCGAAAAAGTCGATAAGCCCGACGAAGCGCGCATGAGCGAGGAACGGAGCGCGCGCGTCGCGGGCCTGGAATCGTACGGACGCCTGTACGGTTCGTCGGCGGTCATGCAGGACCTCTACGAGCAGATCCGGCGCGTTTCGGTGACCGAGGCGACGGCGCTGATCGTCGGCGAATCGGGCACCGGCAAGGAACTGGTCGCGCGCACGATCCACGAGGAAAGCAATCGCCGCGACGGTCCGTTCATCGCCGTGAACTGCGGCGCGATTCCCGACGAGCTGATCGAAGCCGAACTCTTCGGCCACGAAAAAGGCAGCTTCACGGGCGCGGTGCAGGCGCGCGACGGCCACTTCGAACACGCGCGCGGCGGCACGCTGTTTCTCGACGAAGTCACCGAAATGTCGTTGCTGCATCAGGTCAAGCTGCTGCGCGCGCTGGAGTCCGGCGAGTACTACCCCGTCGGCAGCAACGAGGCGATTCGCGGCGACGTGCGCGTGATCGCCGCGACCAACCGCGACCCCGTGGCCGCCGTGCGCGACATGGCGCTGCGCGAGGATCTGATGTATCGCCTCGCGGTGTTTCCGCTGCGCGCGCCGCCGCTGCGCGAACGCGAGCGCGACCGCGAACTGCTCGCCCAGCTCTTTCTCAACGAGCTCAACGACGAGAGCGGCACGCAGAAAGTGTTCAGCAAGCGCGCGCTCGAAACGGTGCGCAACTGGTCGTGGCCCGGCAACGTGCGCGAGCTGAAGAACGCGGTGTATCGCGCGTTCATCCTCGCCGAGAAGCAGGTCGAGATCGCGCATCCGCAACTCGTGCCGCGCGTGAAAAAGCCTGTCACGCAGGGCGATGCGATGAGCGTGTGGATCGGCACGCCGCTCGCCGACGCGCAGAAGCAGATCATTCTCGGCACGCTCAAGCATTGCGGCGGCGACAAGCGCCTCGCGGCGCGCACGCTCGGCGTGAGTCTGAAGACGCTCTACAACCGGCTCGGCAGTTACGGCGCCGAAGACGGCGACGCCCCGCCGCCGGAGGACATCGACAGCGACGAAGGCGACGACGCACGCGACGCCGAATGATCGTGGGCGAAGGATTTCAGACGAAAGGAATCTGAAACGAGGCTGTCGGTTGTCGGCAGGCGCGTTGCCGGATGCGTCAGCGCGTCGGCGAATACGTTGACGAATGCGTCGTCAAAAAGCCTCGAAATGCAGCGAAATTGCCGTCATCGCAATCACGTTAAGACAAGCGGCGCACGGCATTTTGCAATTTCTTGCACTTTACCTATGCCCTTGTGTAAGTCCTTCCTGCACAATCCGCAGCACGAAAACGTGCTGGAAGCTTGCGCAATGCGGCTTCCGGCCGCAAGCGGCAGGGAAAGGATCATGCAAGAACGAAGTGCTCTGGCGTGCAACGCGCCGATGGCGGCATCGCCGATCGACTCGACGACTCATCCGATCGCTGATTCGCCGCGTCAATCGATTCATGCGGCGCTGGCGCGCCGCGCCGTTTCGTCCGCGCGCTGGCGTCGCGCCGCGTCGCTCTCGCTGCTCGCCACCGTGGCCAGCCTCGCGTGTTCGGCGTGCAGCTCGCTCTACTCCGAGGGCGCGCAAACGGGCGCCGGTATCGCGGGCGCCGCCGTCGCCGCCAAGGTGACGAACAACGCGGCCGTGGCGACCGGCATCGGCCTGGGCGCGCTGGCCGCCGCCAAAGCCGGCGTGCAGTACTCCGAGCGCGTCGTGCACACCAACACCCAGGACAGCATCGCCAAGGCCGCGGGCCCGCTCGACGTCGGCGGCGTCGCGCCCTGGTCGATCGTCCATTCGTTTCCGATCGAAGACGACGAGCACGGCCGCGTGACCGTGAGCCGCACGATCAGCTCGGGCGCGCTCGACTGCAAGGAAATCGTCTTCTCCGTCGATCACGACGCCACCAAGGACAAGGCCGCGACGAGCGCGTTCTACGTGGCCTCGGTGTGCCGCGACGGTCAGAACTGGAAGTGGGCGTCGGCCGAACCGGCCACCGCGCGCTGGGGCGCGCTGCAATGAACGGCGTGAATTCCCCGGCCGCGGCCGCAAGACGGGCGGCGCGCGCGCGTTGTCTCGTCCATTGTCCAGCAATCCGCCTGAATCGCAACTGCTCAAGCCCGTGCGGGCGGCCCAGACGAACGGGCTCGCGGACGCATTTTCGGGGCATCTGCCGGCGCCGGCCCGTGCCGGTCGAACGCCTGCGCGCGCTCAACACCCACCCCGCCCCCCCCCCCCCCCCCCCCCCCCCCCCCCCCCCCCCCCCCCCCCCCCCCCCCC
>NZ_JAAGPN010000317.1:0-7959 GCF_017104805.1 Paraburkholderia sp. Ac-20347
TACCGCCGCCCGCGACCGGCCCGGCGGCGATCGAGATGGCCCCGGCGGCGGTCCAGAAGCCCACGGCGCGCGCGCGCAGCGTGCGTTCGTGGCGGCAGGCCTCGTTGAGCAGCGCGAGCGAATTCGGCAGCATCGCGGCGGCGCCCGCGCCTTGCAGCGCGCGCGCGGCGATCAGCATGACCGGATCGACGGCGAGCCCGCAGGCCAGCGAGGCGAGCGCGAACACCACCAGCCCGATCGCGTACAGACGGCGCGCGCCGTAGCGGTCGCCGAGCACGCCGCCGGACAGCATCAGCACGGCGAAGGCGAGCGTGTAGGCATCGACGATCCATTGCAGCCGCGCGACATTGGCGTGCAGGTCCGTGGCGATGCGCGCGAGCGCGATATTGACGATGGTGACGTCGAGCTGCGTCACGACGAAGCCCACGCTCACGGTGGCGACGATGCGGGCGAGCGCCGGCGTGAAGCGCGCGGGCGGGGCGGAGTGCGAATGGGAGGTGTTCATGCGACTCATCATAGGCCGCCTGAGGCCGACGACGTTTCGGGTTGAGGTGAAAGATGGGCGCAGGTTCCAGGCCCACGACGTCGACGCCTGCGCGTGCGCCAATAAAAAAGCGCCACATCGCGAACGATGCGGCGCCTTTTACGACGGCTCGGTCTTTCGGGGGCCGATCAGCGCGTGCGCGCCGGGTCCTTGAAGAACAGCGTGGTCAGCGCGCCCAGCACGCAGATCGCCGCGACGTAGTAGGGCGGCGCGAGCGGCTCGGACTTCATCATCAGCGCGACGACGATCGGCGTCAGGCCGCCGAACACCGCGTAGGCGACGTTGTACGAGAACGAGATGCCCGAGAAGCGCACCACGGCCGGGAAGGCGTTGACCATCACGAACGGCACCGCGCCGATCGTGCCGACGAGCAGGCCCGCCACGGCGTAGAGCGGCATCAGCAGCGAGCTGTCCACGGCGAGCTGGCGGAACAGCGTGTAGTAGGCGATGGCCAGCGCCACGCCGCCGATCGACAGCACGCGGCGCGCGCCGAAGCGGTCCGCGAGCGCCCCGGCGCTCACGCAGCCGACGGTGAGGAACAGCGTGGCGACGCAGTTGGCGAGCAGCGAGGTGGTGGCGTCGAGATGGAACTGCTTCTGCAGCAGCGGCGGCGTCATCAGGATCACGACGACGATGGCGGCCGACAGCATCCACGTGAGCAGCATCGACACGATCACGGCGCGGCCGTGGTCGCGCAGCACGGCCTTGAGCGGGACTTCGTCGGCGAGCGACTTGCGCGCCTGCATTTCCGCGAACACGGGCGTTTCGTGCAGCCATTGGCGCAGATACACCGAGAACAGGCCGAACACGCCGCCGATCAGGAACGGCACGCGCCACGCCCAGGCCGAGATTTCCGACGGCGCGAAATGGTGATTCACCGCCGCGGCGATCAGCGAGCCGAGCAGGATCCCGAAGGTCAAACCCGCCGTGAGCGTGCCGCACGCGTAGCCGATATGGCGGCGCGGCACGTGCTCGGAGACGAACACCCACGCGCCCGGCACTTCGCCGCCGACAGCCGCGCCCTGCAGCACGCGCAGGGCGAGCAGCAGTACGGGTGCGAATACGCCGATCGTCGCGTAGGTCGGCAGGCAGCCCATGGCGAGCGTGGGCAGCGCCATCAGCAGGACGGAGAGCGTGAACATGCGCTTGCGGCCGAGCAGGTCGCCGAAGTGCGCCATGACGATGCCGCCGAGCGGACGCGCCAGATAGCCCGCCGCGAAGATGCCGAAGGTCTGCAACTGACGCAGCCAGTCGGGAATCGCGGCGGGAAAGAACAGCTGGCCGATGGCCGGCGCGAAGAACACGAAGATGATGAAGTCGTAGAACTCGAGCGCGCCGCCGAGGGCGGCAAGGCCGAGCGTCTTGTAGTCGCTGCGCGTGAGCGCGCGCGCCGGTGCGCTCGCCTGAGCGCCCAGATCCGTAGCTTGCATGTCCGAAAACCGAGAAGTTGTTATGAGCCGTGGGACGGCACGTCTATTCGCTTCACCGGCAGGCGCGCGGGTGGCGCGGCGGGCGGCGGCGGTCGGGCGCGGATCGCGGGTGCGGATCGAGGCCTGGTAGGCACGGGGGACGGCGCGCGGCTCCGGGTAGGGCACGCGCCGACGCTGACCAATCCGCGATTTTACAGTAAGCCGACGATGCGCCCGGCATCGCCCTCTGGAGGATTCCTGTCAGGTTTGGTGGAGTCGCCGTAGGAATGCGGCGCACTGTTGCGCAATTCGGACTCATCTGATGGGCGGCCTTTGCAATTCTCAACAGAATTGCCGCCAGGTTGTCTGACATAGAGAGGTGTCTTCATGCGTATCGCGATTCTCCAGCGCGACCCCGTCCAGCGCGCGCAGATCGAGCGGGTGCTCGGCCAATGCGGGCATGCCTGCATGCCGTTCAGCGACGGCATTTCGCTGGCCAAGGCGCTCGCCGCTTCCACGGTCGACATGCTGGTGCTCGACTGGCAGGGCACGCGGCTCTCGGGCGCGGAGTTGCTGAAGACGGTGCGCGCGATCAACGGCAATCAGATCCCCGTGCTGTTCGCCTCCGAAGACACGTCGGACGACAGCGTGCTGCGCGCCTTTTCCGTCGGCGCCGACGACTACGTGAGCCTGCCGGTGTGTCCGTCGGTGTTTCGCGCGCGCGTCAATGCGCTGCTGCGGCGCGCGTTTCCCGATCGCTTCGACAACGTGACGCTCGACGCCGGCGCCTATCGCTTCGACATGCGGCGTCAGGCGGTCACGGTGCGCGGCAAGAGCGTGGAGTTGTCGGGCACGCAGTATCGGCTCGCTTCGCTGTTCTTTGCGAACATCGGCCGCGTGCTGTCGCGCGATCATATTTACGCGATGGTCTGGGGCCGCGAGTTGCAGACGCTCACGCGCACCATCGACAGCCACGTTTCACGGCTGCGCGTGCTGCTCGACATCGAACAGCACAACGGCTACCGGCTGCAGCCGGTCTACAAGAGCGGCTACCGGCTGCTGCGTCTACAGGACGACGCCGCGCCGCTGGAGCGCGAGGCGGCCTGATCGTCGTGAACGCGCGGGCAAAAAAAAGCGGCACGTCATGCGTGCCGCCTTTTTCGTTTGCGCGGTCCGGCTGCGGGGCCGCGCGGAATCTGTGCGCCGCTTCAGCGCGCGAGGCCGAGTCCTTGCAAGACCGCATTGCCTTCATTCGTCAGGCGGATTTTCGTGGCGCCTGCGGCGACGTCGCCGGGCACCTGCTCCACGAGACCCGCTTCCTGAAGCATGGCGATCTCGGGTTTGGCGTGCGCGTCGATGGGCGCGTGCAGCAGCAGCAGCAGCGTGGCGAGCTCATGATGGCTCAACAAGCGGCGCAGGATCGTGCGTTTCGCGGGCTTCGCCGGTTGCTCGTTGCTTGCTGCCTGATTCTTCGAACTGGTCCAGTACACGGGCACCTCCTGCTTCGTTGTCTTTCTGGTGACGCGATGATGCGGACGAAGACTTAAACGATTCTTAAAACCGTCCGCTCAATTGTGTCGCGGTACTACACCGGGTTACGCCAGTAAGCAGGTGTTAATGCGGGATGCATCGCTACCCTGAAAGGCCGCTGGCTGTTCCGCAGCGCGGACCGCGATTCCGGAATCACGGTGCGCAGGTCTTGCTCGCGCCCTCAATCCAGAGATTCTTCGCGTGGCGCTTGCCCGCGTAGAAACGATAGGTGGTCGTGCCATTGTCGGCGCGCACCTTGATAACGTTGGAGTCGCCGAAGTCGAGCATTTCGCCTTGCGGCAGTGACGTCGTGCTGAAGCTCGATCCGTGCCGCGTCGCTTCCACCGTCAGACAGGAGATCACGTCCCGAACCGAGCGGTTGGTCGTGGAATCGATGACAGGCTGGCCGGAATCCGGATTGCTCTGGAACCAGGCGCAGGCGCCAAGCGTAAGCGAAAGGGCGAGGGGCACGACGAGTTGCTTCATATTGCTCCTGTAAACCAGTTAACCGTGTGGGCGACTATCCAGCGCGAAGTTCGAAACCCGAAGTTCGAAACGAGGCAATCGCATGCGAGCCACGCGCGCCGGAAAAATAGCCAAAGATTATATCGGCAGCACGTTGCGTGCCGCCGCGCGCAAGGCAACGCAGCGCATGAAAAAACGCGCGGTGCGTGACGAAAAGCGGGCACATCGTCGATGGGGCGGGCACGTGTGTTGCACAGACGCGACTTGCGCGTCCGTCGCGCGACACAGACGCACACGTTTGATCGCGGCGAGATAGACTATTCGACAGGTGCACTCCGCGATCTGACGCGACGTCAGGGAGAATAACCATGAGCCGCCCGTCGATCCGTTTTCCTGTTCGTGCCACCGGTACCGGCTCGGTCTGGCGGTGGATCAAGTGGGGTGTCATCGTCGCGCTGCTGGCGGCGATCGTGATCCTCGCGCGCATCGTGCAGATCGAGATCGACACCTCGCGATTGCAGGCGCGCTATCTCTCCGAACTCACCCGCGACATTGGTTTCACCGTCGAAAACGGGCCGAGTCACAGCATCCGCTTTCCCACCACGAACGGTCCCTACGACACGCGGCTCGGCTACGCGCAGTTGCCGGGCTTCACCGACCGTCTCGCGCAGCGTGGCTTTGCGGTCGCTTCGCAGGCGCGCGATTCGGAACGCATGATTTCGCTGGCCGATCAGGGCCTCTTCATCCCTTACGAGGAGAAGGATCAGGCCGGCATCGCGCTGCGCGACGCGAATGGCGCGACGCTGTTCCACACGCGCTATCCGCAGCGCGCCTATGAAAGTTTCGACGCCGTGCCGCCGCTCGTGCGCGACTCGCTGCTGTTCATCGAAGACAAATACCTGCTTGCCGCCGATCAGCCGAACCGCAATCCGGCCATCGACTGGGGCCGTTTCAGCCACGCGCTGATCGATCAGGGCGCGCGCCTCGTGAACCGCCATCAGCAGACGCCGGGCGGCAGCACGCTCGCCACGCAGATCGAGAAATTTCGCCATTCCACCGGCGGCCGCACGTCCACGCCGCCGGAGAAACTGCGCCAGATCGCGTCGGCTTCGGTGCGCGCGTATCTCGACGGGCCGCAGACCATGCCCGCGCGTCAGCAGATTCTCGTTCACTACCTGAATTCCGTGCCGCTCTCGGCGAAGGCGGGCATCGGCGAAGTCAACGGGATTGGCGACGGGCTCGCGGCCTGGTACGGACGCGATTTCCGCGACGTGAACCGCGTGCTGCGTGAGCCGGTGTCGAGTGCGACGCTCGACGAACAGGCGCTCGCGTTCCGCCAGGTGCTGACCTTGCTGATCGCGCAGCGCGCGCCTTCGTATTTTCTGCAAAAGAATAACGACGCGCTCGCGAAGCTCACCGACAGCTATCTGCGCCTGCTCGCGAGCGGCGGCGTGATCTCGCCGCAATTGCGCGATGCCGCGCTCGCCACGCAACTGACGCTCGACCGCTCGAAGCCCGCGCCGCGCCCGGCCGTGTCGTACGTGGACCGCAAGGCGGTGCTCACGTTGCGCACGCAATTGATGCAGGCGCTCGGCCTCAAGACGCTTTACGATCTCGACCGCCTCGACCTGACCGCGACCGCGACGCTCGACGACGGCGTGCAGCAGGCCGTGAGCGACCGGCTCGCCGATGCCGCGACCAAGGACGGCGCGCGCGCGGCGGGACTCGTGGGCTTCGAGATGCTGCGTCCCGCCGACGATCCGTCGAAGATCGCGTACAGCTTCACGCTGTTCGAGCGGCGCGGCGGCGAAAATCTCGTGCGCGTGCAGACCGACAGCGTGAACCAGCCGTTCGATATCAACTCGGGCGCGCGCCTGAATCTGGGCTCGACGGCGAAGCTGCGCACCATCATCACGTATCTGCAGATCGTGAGCGCGCTGCACGCGAAATATGCCGATCAGGATGCGAAGACGCTGCGCGCGGAACTGCCGCAAGTGGACCCGAGCGATGCGCTCACGCACTGGGCGATCGACTATCTGTCGAAGACCTCGGACCGCTCGCTGCCCGCGATGCTCGAGGCGGCCGTGGAGCGCAAATACTCGGCGAGCCCGGGCGAAACCTTCTACACGGGCGGCGGCGCACAGAGCTTCAACAACTTCGAGTCGAGCGACAACGCGTCGATTCTCACCGTGCACCGCGCGTTCCAGCATTCGGTGAATCTCGTGTTCGTGCGGCTCATGCGCGACATCGTCCACTACGAGATGATCCAGACGTCCGGGCCGCCCGCCACGTGGCTCGACGATCCGGCGGTGCGCAACCGCTTTCTCACGCAGTTCGCCGACGGCGAAAGCCAGGTCTACATGAAGCGCTTTTACGCGCGCTATCAAGGCAAGAGCAACGACGAAGCGATCCAGATTCTGCTGCAACACACGCGCAAGGGTCCGGCGCGGATCGCGACCGTGCTGCGCAGCGCGAATCCGGACGGCTCGCTCGCGTGGTTCGACACGCAGATGCGCGCGCAACTGAAGAACACGAAGTTCCAGTGGCTCGACGACGAAGATCTCGCGAAGTACTACGACAAGTACGCGATCGACAAATTCGACCTCAACGATCGCGGCTATATCGCGGGCATTCATCCGCTCGAACTATGGCTGCTGCTCTATCTGCGCTCGCATCCCGATGCGACGCTCGCGCAGGTCCAGCAGGCGAGCCGCGATACGCGTCTCTATACGTACAAGTGGCTGTTCAAGACGAAGTATCACGCGACGCAGGATCGCCGGATCCGTCACATGATCGAACTGCGTGCGTACGACTCGATCGGCAAGTCGTGGCGCGCGCTCGGCTATCCGTTCGACAACATCACGCCTTCGTATGGCGCGGCGATTGGCGCGTCGGGCGACCGGCCGTCGGCGCTCGCGTATCTGATCGGCCTCGTATCGAGCGATGGTCAGAAGCTGCCGACGCATAGCTTCGAATCGCTCGACTTCGCGCGCGGCACGCCGTTCGAAACGCGCTTCGTGCATGCGGCCACCGCGCCGCAGCCGCTGATCTCGCCGGATATTGCGAAGGTGGTGCGCGAGCTGCTGACGTCGGTGGTGGAAGGCGGCACGGCCAAGCGTCTCGCCGACGGCATGACTTTCCCGGACGGCAAGACGCTGGACGTCTACGGCAAGACCGGCACCGGCGATCAGCGCTTCAATGTCTATGCGCCGGGCGCGCGGCTGATCGAGTCGCGCAAGGTGAACCGCAGCGCCACGTTCGTGTTCGTGATCGGCAATCGCTTCTACGGCACGCTGACCGCGTGGGTGCATGAGCCGTATGCGGCGCGCTACACGTTCACGAGTGCGCTCTCGGTGCAGTTGCTCAAGTCGCTCGCGCCGGTGCTGCAACCGTTGCTCGAGGATCAGGACGCGCCCGACGGCAAGCTCAAGTCGGCAACGGGATCGAAGGAGATGACGCTGATCGATCCGCAAACGGGCGCGATGCAGCAGGTGAGTTTGTCGTCGCTGAATGCGGCTGCGCAAAGCGGTTGGACCAGCACGATGCCGGGGTTCTATTCGGATGCCGGCTCAACGGGCGCGATGGATGCGATCGGCACAATGGCGAAACTGAAATGAGCGCTCACGGCGTGCATCGATGAACGTGATGCCGATAAGAAACGCGCCCGGATGGGCGCGTTTTCTTTGGTGCCGCCGATGCGCGCGTGAGCGCGATGGCGAAGCTCAATACGAGCCGGCGTCCGGCGGCGGCGGCGAGCCCGGGGGCGGCGGCGGCAGATAACGCTGCTGCGGTTGCGTCTGATACGGCTGCTGCGTCTGCATGCGGCCCGCGACCGGAATGCGGTTGCCGTTGCCGTACATGCACTGCAGATACGCGTAGTCGTAACGGCGTTGCACGTCGTAGGCCGAGCCTTGCACGTTGCCCATGCCGACGGCGCTGCCCGCGAGCAGGCCCGCGCCCGCGCCGGTGGCGCCGCCAGACGCGAAGAGCGTCGTGTAGGGGAGCAGAGTG
>NZ_JAAGPN010000318.1:0-7947 GCF_017104805.1 Paraburkholderia sp. Ac-20347
TGGTTCACGAGCAATCAGGTGCACGGCGCGACGCGCAATCCGCGCAACGCGTCGCTCACGCCGGGCGGATCGAGCGGCGGCGCGGCGGCGGCGGTCACGGCGGGCATCGGCCAGATCGCGCTGGGCACCGACATCGGCGGCTCGGTGCGCTATCCGGCCTACGCGTGCGGCGTGCACGGGCTGCGGCCGAGCCTCGGACGCGTGCCTGCGTTCAACGCGTCGTCGCCGGAACGCCCGATCGGCGCGCAACTGATGTCGGGCGCGGGACCGATGGCGCGCAGTATCGACGATGTGAGCCTCGCGTTCACGGCGCTCGCGCAGCCCGACATGCGCGATCCGTGGTGGGTGCCCGCTCCGCTCAAGGGACCGGACGCGCCGCTGCGCGCGACGATCTGCCTGCGCCCCGGCGGCATGACGATCGCGAAGGAAGTGGAAGACGCGCTGCTCGACGCCGGACGCCGTCTCGCGGATGCGGGCTGGACCGTCGAGCAGATCGACGACACGCCGTCGATGCGCGACGCCGCCGAAGTGCAGGAGCGCCTGTGGCTCGGCGACGGCTATCCGGCGCTGGTCGATGCGGTGCTGCGCGACGGCGACCCGGGCGCGCGCGCCGTGGTGGAGGGCGTGCGGGCGAAGGTCGCGGCGATGCCCGAGGACGTGGTCAGCAAGTCGCTGGTGCGCCGCACCACGCTCGCGCGCCAGTGGCGTCTGTTCTTCGCCGAGCATCCGGTGCTGCTGCTGCCGGTGTCGGGCGAGCTGCCGTTCGCGGACGGGCTCGATCTGCAGGGGCCGGAGGGCTTCCAGCGCGTGTGGGATGCGCAACTGACGCTGCGCGCGCTGCCGGCGGTGGGTTTGCCGGGGCTGGTCGTGTCGACGGGGATGGTGAACGACGTGCCGGTGGGCGTGCAGATCGTCGCCGGGCATTATCGCGAGGACCTGTGCCTGCTGGCGGGCAAGGCCATCGAGGCGCGTGGCGCGCCGCCTTCGCCGGTTGATCCGGCGGCGTAAGCGGGCGGTATAGGCGCGCGGTATAGGCAGTGAGCGTCGCTAGCGTGCGTCGGCCGGTGTGTTCGAGTCGGCGGACGCGGAGGCCGACGCTCCGAGCGCCAACGTGTCTTCCGGCCGATACTCGCTCGGCGAGACGCCCAGCTCGCGGCGGAACATGTCGCTGAAACTGCTGGGCAAAAAGCCGAGCAGGCGCGCCACGGCGCTCACCGACTGGCCTTCCGCGAGCCGCGACACCGCAATGGCGAGCTGCACCTGCCGCCGCCATTGCGCGAAACCCACGCCCATCTCGCGCGTGAAGAGGCGCGCGAGCGTGCGCACGCTCGCGCCCACCGACGCCGCGTGCTGCTCGAACGCGATCTCGTTCGACGGATTGTCGATCACCGCGCGGCACAGCATTGCGAGACGGCGATCGGCGTTGCCCGAGGTATCGGGCAAGGGAATGCGCAGCGTCGAACGGCGCGCGTGCGCCAGCTCCATCCCCGCGAGACGCGACGCGGCGGCACGCCAGGCGTCGTCGCGATCGTGCTCGCGTTCGGCGAGATTCTTGATCAGTTCGCGCAGCAGGCCGTCGACTTCGAACACCTCGCAGCGCGTGCTCAGATGCGGGATGTCGTGCTCGTGCAGATACAGATTGCGCATCTCGACCGCGCTCATCATGTGGATCGCGTGCGGCGTGCCGGGCGGCAACCAGACCGCGCGCTGCGGCGGCACCACCAGCGCTTCGCGGCCCGCTTCGACCCACATCACGCCGGAGACGGCGTACAGCACCTGCGCCCACGTGTGCGAATGCGGCTCGATCTGCAGGCCGCGTGGATAGTGGCGCGCGAGCGAGCGGGTGTGGCCGGGGGCGTCGTCGAGGGTGGGCGGGGTGGCTTGGGGCATGGGGAGACGGTGTGCGCTGAGAGTGCTTTCTTCCCACATCGTGCTGCCAGAACTCGAGCTCAAGTCCCGCCAGGCAACAGAGCGGTCGCTTGCGTGCTAAATGAGCGCGTTCTTTGGCACTCCCGCAACCATCGCGTTAGCAAGTGCTCCGGTAGGATCGATTCGCGTAAAAAACTGCGGCGGGTGAAAGCCGGACGAGACGTCACGCAACTTGCCAAGAGGGACTTCTTGCTTCAACTTCTGCACACTCTTCAATTCGAGAGCAAAAGCTTGATCGCGTCCATCAAAGTAATTGAAGAACTCCGTCTTCTCCAGGCCGGAGCATGTGCCGAAACGACGCCAAATTTGACTGGGCGTCAACGTATGAGTGGCGGCGACGATGGCCAGACCTACGACACTACCGATAGGGCGTTTTACGTATATCCAGACAACCGTTCCCTCGGCAACGTTCATAGTCCTCCGCCGCAATTCGACGCGCTTCGTTCCGGCAAAGATGTTGATCGCATGTCGTTCCTCAAGGGAAATCAGAACATGATCGTAGGTGTTCATTATCTGCATGCCTCAGCAAGAAGGCCTTCAACTTGATGACTGTTGATTGTTTGAGTACTAAGCAGCTTCACGGGTGCGCCACACCCAAGCGCTTCAAGTGTATGCCTAAACACAGGCTTCGGAAGGATGTTGAGGTTGTCGAACACTGTAACCGTGCGTGTGTTTGTCTTGCCGATGATGTCCAACTGACTGGACTCAAAAACACTTGGCGAAAGTTCCTCGGGCCCCATCGTGTCCAGATCCTGCAGATAGGCACGGACTACCCGAGCAACGGCCACAACTGCGCCTAGCCCTCCGTGTTTCTGCGACTCGTAAATGAACAGGAGACTTCCCGGGAGAAACTTTGGCAGGTTCCTGGGGTGGCTGACGTAATGTCGCTGTTGGTACAATTGTACTCGCGTTCGTGGCAGCAGCGAGACTTGCGGCGAGTGCGGGACCAGATGCTCGGAGAAGCGTTTCTGAAGAGGTGTTATCAACCCTCCCCGGCCCGGCAGGCAAAACAGGCCGGGCGCTACCATGCTCTCGAATCTGATGAGCGGCATATGTGTCCGATTGCCATCAGCGGCATGAATCTCTATGTGCTGATTTGCATCCCTGAAATCAGGACTGGTGGGCGGTAATCGAATACCGCATATTTCGGCCAGTGATTGATTTGTAGTTGCCCAATTTTTGTGATCGACAATGCGTTTGATGACAATTTTTTGGAGTTGCGATCGCCGATCTAGGTCCGCTGTGAACCCGATTGAGATTGCCTCCTCCCTTATCAAGGTCTGTGCGGGAGGAAACTTGATTCGAACAAGGGAAATTTGATCGTTTTTGATGTGATCATTTAACTCGCTGAGAATCAGCCTCGTGCAATCGAGAGCACATGGCGATCTTTCATCGACAGCCATTAATGCGTTGATATGTGCGTGTTCGATTGTGTGGTGACGAACGAAGTACCCTGCCAGTTTTCCGCTTTCGTGCACGACGAAGCGAACGCAGGAGCGGTTGCGAGCATCAACCGCAGCCCAATCTCCTTGTATCTCTGCGTTCGAAACGCCCCATGCCGCCAGAAGATTTCGGATCTCGTTCTCGTCGTCCGAGCGCGCTTCGCGCAACTCAAGGAGTCGGTCGGTTTCGCTGCCTGATGCATTGATCCCGATTGGGTGTGTTTCTTCAAGCGAGAACGCGGATGGCGAAAGGACATCTAGGCTGTACCTTTCGCGCAGTGAGCCAGCCGCATTTAATATCGATGAATCGCTCGTTACCAGACCCTCCAGCTTATGGGCGATCGCAGTGGCAAGATGCTGAAGATCTGACTTGTCGTTGGGTGTGAGCTGGTTGAGGCGTGCCCTCTCCGGAAAGACGATCTCTCCCAATTCGCTGACGATTGGACTGGCGTCGCGGTCGGAGGGAACGTTGTATGTCGGGAGAGTGGACGCCAGATCCTGCATCGGATCTGTCTTGCCAGCCGGACAATGGCGTTTGAGCTCCGCCTGGATTTCTGAGCTGATGGCGAGGCTGCAAACCTGCATTCGTTCAGCCCGGAACAGGTTGACGACGTCGTCCCGGCGCTGTCTGCGTGGGCCGAGATCGAACAGAACATTCATGTCCAAAAGATAGGTCGGGATCGTGGTGCCTGGCGTAAAGCTGAAGCCTAGAGGGTTTGCTGAATCGATCCCGCTAGGACTGAAGAGTTGCGGCGAGGCCAGCTCGTGATTTCGGACGACGATCATTCGCGGATGCTTGCCACGGCTTCGTCCGCCGGCTTCGATGCGCTGAACCTGAAACCCTTCTCGTTCCCAGAAGGCGTTTGAATTTGCCAGGTCTTCTGCAACGCGAGCCTCAATTGATAAATATTGCAGAGCAGTGAGGTACTGTTTGAGATGCCCGATCAGCTTTGCGCCAATCCCCAAGCCGCGGAAATCCTTCACCACATAAATCTGGAGAACCTTGGCACGCGGTTGCCGAAGGTCAAAAAGTAGATATCCGGCAAGTTCGCGTTCGCTTCCTCGCGTTGAGACTGCTGCAAAAACATTCCCTTTCGTCGCGTACTCCCCGTACAGAGACTTTGGAAAGAAACCTAGCGCCACTTTGTCGGAGTCGGCCGCTTTCCTGATCGCGTCGACGAGTGGCAGAACATCGTTGCATTGCGTGAGAACGGTGATGCGTTGTGGGTTTTCAGTCATGGCTGATGCTCAGCTTATGCCGTGCTTCCGGATTCCGGCAGATGGCCAGGTTGGTTGGGGCAGTCTGTAATGCATGCTGCGTCGGTTGGAGATCTGGAAAAGGTTAGCATTATTAATGAAGAAGTAGATATCTAGGCAGGCGAGCATTGTGCTGACTTGCAGAGCCTTTGACTTTAAATCAAGGAATTTGGGTAGGTCGACAGCGTTCGTTGCGAAACGGGCTTTTCGCTCAGGCCGTTATCGTCGAGCGAAGTCGATGGTCGACACAATCAAGCGTCGAGACCAACTGGGGTGTACGGCGTGCTGACAGTGGAGTTCGCCTGGATGACATCAGGCGGAATCGGGGCGGTGTGTGCCTTCGAGTATCGCTGGCGTTATCTGCACGGCTCTCGGTTCGTTCACCCTAGGTGAAGCGTGGAGGCGCTGAGTCAGATCATTACGCGCAATCGAAGCCTGTTCGATCGGATTTATTCATAAGCTGGAGGAAGGCGGTAAGGGTAGGGACCTTGTCGCCTCGATTTAAAGCGATGAGTGAGTGGCTAATGAATTAACGACTCGTGAATGCAGTGGCAAACAACACTTCAATTCTCAAACGTCCCCTGATACTCCGGCGCAGCATCCTTGCGCGTATTCAATTCGAACATCACGCCGCCCGGCGCGCGGCAAAAGAAGCGCGAACCGCGCCCGTTATTGAACACTTCGGTTTCCATCTGCACGCCCTCGGCCTTGAATCGCGCATAAAGCTGCTGCAGGTCTTCGACGCTGGGCAGTTCGAAGCCGACATGAAAATTCCCCGGCCAAACCGGTGTTTCATTGATCGAGTGGTCGATCACCACGTCATAACCGGGGCGTTTGAGAATATACGACTGCTCCCACGACCCGGCGATCGTGAAACCCAGATAGCGTTCGAAGAAGCGCGCGGTGGCGGCGGTATCGGAAGAAGGGAAGCTCAGATGATTGAGCTTCATGGTGTGTGTGACGTCGTTCATGGTGGATCTCTTTGCGGTGGCGACGGCCCCATGCCGTGTTCGCCCGAGGAGTTCAGAATATAAGCAAATGCTCGCATTCGATACTCGCATTGGTCGCGCGGATCACGCACGTCAAAACGCCTGAAAAACAAGGGGTATTCGCGATTTTGGCATGCAGCCATCGAGTGCGAGACTCGTGTTCACGGCACCGTGTTCGGCGGCGCGGCGGCTTCAATCAGCGTCATCAGATGCGCGCGCGCCGATTCGCTCACGTGTTTCGACGTCAATTTCGGATCGACGCGGCTCACCACCACGAGGTCGAGCGACGGCACCACGACCGCGTACTGCCCGAGATGGCCGTCGGCCCAATAGCTCGCGATCTGCGGGGCGCTGGCAGCGGTATCGGCCGCATCGGCGGGCGCGCTCGTCCACCACATATAGCCATAGCCGCCCCACGGCGTGTTCGAGTCGGGCCGCGTCGATTCCTCGACCCAGGCGGCGGGCACGATTTGCCGGCCATTCCAGCGTCCGTCGTTGAGATAGAGCCAGGCGAAGCGCGCGAGGTCGCGCGTGCTCATGTCGATCGGGTAGGCGGGATAGCGCGTGTCCGGTTCGCCGGACGCGTATCGGCCATCGGACGGTGCATAGTCCTGCATGCCGATCGGGCGCGCGATGTCGTCGGCGAAGGCCGTGAAAATATCGTTGCCCGATTGCTGCCGGTAAATCCCGCCCAGCGCATTGAAATCCCAGTTGTTGTAGCACCAGAATGCGCCGGGCGCGTGGCTGCCGCGCGGCGGCTTGATGCGCTGCATCCACGGTGTTTCGTAGGTGGTGGGGTGATAAACGCCCGAGCGCGCCTCGATCAGCTCGCGCACGGTGGCCTGGCGTTCGGCGGGCGTGAGCGCGGGCGCATTGTCGTCGATGCCGAGTTGCGCGAGCGTGGCGTCGAGATCGATCCGGTGCTGCGCGACGGCGATGCCGATCAGCGCGCTCAGCAAGCTCTTGCGCACCGAGTAGAGCGGCGTTTTCGCCTGCGTGTCGCCCCATTCGTCGACGACCGCGCCGTGCTGCACGATCATCAGCGAAGTGGCGCCGACGCGATGCGCGTAGGCATCGGCGTCGGAGAGGCGGGCGGGAGACCAGCCGAGGCTGGCGGGATCGGCGTGACGCCATTGCGCGGCGGGAAAACGCGGCGCGTTCGTGGCGATACTGGTGGCGTCGCCGGCCGGCTCGCTGGAAGTGTCGGGCGTCGTCGCGTGCTGCTGCGTCGTGCAGCCGAGCGGCAGCGCGGCGAGCGCCAGCCACACAAGCGGTTTGAAAGTTTTCAAGCCGGACGCTCCAGAGGAAACGATCCGGCCATCATAGTGCGCTTTCGCGGCGGCGCGCGGAAGACGCGCGCCGTTCAGGCACAGCCGCGTTCAGGCGCCGAAGCCGCCGTCGATCGTATGCAGCGCGCCGGTGATGCCGCTCGCGTGCGGACCCGCGAGATAGCCGACGAGGCTCGCCACGTCCTCGGCCGTGCCGTGACGCTTGAGCGCCATGACGCTGTGCATCATGCTCGCCATCGGGCCTTCGGCGGGGTTCATGTCGGTGTCGGTCGGGCCCGGCTGGACCACGTTCACGGTGATGCCGCGCGCGCCGAAGTCGCGTGCGAGTCCGCGCGCCATGCCTTGCAGCGCCGACTTGGTCATGCCGTAGGCCGTGAGTCCCTCGAACGGGATGCGGTCGCCGTTGACCGAGCCGATCGCGACGATGCGGCCGCCGTCGTGCATCAAGCGGGCCGCTTCGACGGAAGCGTGATACGCGCCTCGCACGTTCACGTCGAGCATGCGGTCGACGGCGTCGGCCTCGATCGTCAGCGGATCGCCCACCACGAGCAGCCCCGCGTTGTACACGAAGACGTCCAGCGGTCCCGCTTCCTTTACTGCGGCGATCAGCGCGTCGCGGTCGGCCGCGTCGGCATGGACGGCGCTCGCGCCGGTTTCCTTCGCCAGCGATTCGGCGGCTTCGCGCGACCCGGCGTAGGTGAAGCGCACCTTCGCGCCGGCTTCGGCGAAGAGCTTGACGATGGCCTTGCCGATGCCGCGGCTGCCGCCGACGACCAGAACCGATTTACCTGAGAACTGCGTCATGATGATGAGCTCCTTGAATTAAAGTAGTGACCACTATATATTTCACCTACAGGTAAGGCAAGGACTTTTTATAGTGGTCACTAATTTAAATTCAGGACGCAAGCCGGGTCGTGGCCGGCCGCGGGTTTTCGACCCGGAGGCGGCACTGGAAATCGGCGAGCGGATGTTTCACGAACACGGCTACGACGCCGTGGGACTGGCCGCGCTCACGGAGGAGCTGGGCATCAAGGCGCCGAG
>NZ_JAAGPN010000319.1:0-8081 GCF_017104805.1 Paraburkholderia sp. Ac-20347
CGACATCGGCAAGCCCGCGCCGCGCAGCACGCGCACGAAGTGCACGACGTTGCGCGCGAGCATGGGCGGCCCGTCGTGTGCGTCCGGTGCGCGGGAAGCGGCGGTGAGCGAAGTGGCAAGCGCAGGCGCGCGCGGCATCGGCATCGGCGTTACTCCGCGAGCGCGAGCGTGTCGGCGATCCGTTGCGCGTCGAGCTGCGCGAGATCGTCCTGATACTTGAGCAGCACGCCCAGCGTGTCCTGCACCGATTGCGGATCGAGTTCGGTCACGCAGAGCGCGTGCAGCGCGCGGCACCAGTCGATGGTTTCGGCGATGCCCGGCGCCTTGAACAGATCCATCGTGCGCAGTTGATGCACGAAAGCGACGGCGCGGCGTTGCAGATCGGCCGACGTCTCGCTCGCGCGCGCCGCGACGATGGCGAGTTCGCGCGCACGATCCGGATAACCGAGCCACTGATAGAGGCAGCGGCGCTTGAGCGCGTCGTGCACCTCGCGCGTGCGGTTCGACGTGATGACGACGAGCGGCGGCTCGCTCGCGCGCACCGTGCCGTATTCGGGTATCGACACCTGGAAGTCCGAAAGCAGTTCGAGCAGGAAGGCTTCGAACGGTTCGTCGGCGCGGTCGATTTCGTCGATCAGCAGCACGCGGCGCGCGCCCGGATGTTGCGGATCGGGTTGAAGCGCCTGCAACAGCGGGCGCTTGAGGAGGAATTCGTCGCGATAGAGCGTGTCGCTGCGCGGCGTTTCGCCGGCGGCTTCGGCGAGGCGCAGCGCCATGATCTGACGCGGATAGTCCCACTCGTAGAGCGCGCTCGCCGTGTCGAGACCTTCGTAGCATTGCAGGCGCAGCAGCGTCGTGCCGGAAACCGCCGCGGCGGCTTTCGCGAGTTCGGTCTTGCCCACGCCGGGCTCGCCTTCGAGAAACAGCGGGCGCTGCATCCTGAGCGCGAGAAACAGCGCCGTGGCCAGTTCGCGGCTTGCGAAATAGCCCTGCGTTTCGAGTTGCGCGAGCGTGTCGTCGATGGTGGCGGGGAGCATGGCGGCCTTTGACTGCGCGTGCGATTTCCGTGATGACGTGCGAAAGGTGGGCGAGAAACATCGACGTCCGCGCGCGCGGAAAGTCGCGCGAGCGGACGCCGATTAGCGCACGCGCCTAACCGAGCGCCTTCGTCACCGCGCGCGCCGCGAGCACCGGAATCAGGTGCGCCCGATACTCGGGGCTCGCATGCAGATCGCCGTTCAAGCCGTCCGCGCCGATCGTGACCGCGCGCGCCGCCTGCGCCGTGAAGCTCGCCGTGAGCGCGGTTTCGAGCGCCGTCGCGCGAAACACCGACGGCGCCGCGCCCGTCACGGCCACGCGCACGCCCGAGGCGAACTGCGCCACGAACACGCCCGTCAGCGCGAAGTGCGAGGCCGGATTGCGAAACTTTTCGTAGGCCGAACGTTCCGGAACCGGAAACTCGACGGCGACGATCAGCTCGTCGGGTTCGAGCGCGGTCTCGTACATGCCGAGGAAAAAGTCGTCGGCGGCGATGCGGCGGCGGTCCG
Source organism: Paraburkholderia sp. Ac-20347 (assembly GCF_017104805.1). Classification (NCBI taxonomy): domain Bacteria; kingdom Pseudomonadati; phylum Pseudomonadota; class Betaproteobacteria; order Burkholderiales; family Burkholderiaceae; genus Paraburkholderia; species Paraburkholderia sp. Ac-20347. Next base: position 1,548 of record NZ_JAAGPN010000319.1, read on the forward strand.
TCACCACGGTCGCGCCGAGACCGAGCACGGCGGCGGGATAGTCGGCGGCCGGGTCGTCGTTGGCGAGCGAGCCGCCGAGCGTGCCGAGCGCGCGCACCTGGCGGTCGCCGATATGCGCGGCCAGCTGCGCGAGGCCCGGCAGCGCGTTCTGGATCGGCGCGTTCGCGGCGACGTCGGCATGGCAGACCGCCGCGCCGATCTTCACGACCTTGCCGTCGACCGAGATCGTTTTCAGCTCGGGAATGCGCGTGACGTCGACGAGCGTGGACGGCTGCGCGAGCCGCAGCTTCATCGCCGCGAGCAGGCTCTGTCCGCCCGCGAGAAATTTGGCGTCCGCGTCGGCGGCAATCGCTTTCACGGCGCCTTGCGCGTCGCCCGCGCGCTGGTAGTCGAATGCGTACATGGTGGGCCTCCGCTCAAGGTTGCTGCGACGTGGATTGCGATGACGATTGCGCCGTGGACGACGAAGCGGACGACGAAGCGGCCTGCATCGCCTGCCACACGCGATGCGGCGTCGCGGGCATCTGCAGGTCCTTCACGCCGAGCGGCGCGAGCGCGTCGAGAATCGCGTTGATGACGGCGGGCGGCGAGCCGATCGCGCCCGCCTCGCCGCAGCCCTTCACGCCGAGCGGATTGTGCGTGCAGGGCGTGCCTTTCGCGGTTTCCACGTTGAACGAGGGCACGTCGCTCGCGTGCGGCATCGCGTAGTCCATGTACGAGCCGGAGAGCAACTGGCCGCTTTCGGTGTCGTAGACGCAGCGTTCGAGCATCGCCTGGCCGATGCCCTGGCCGAGTCCGCCGTGCACCTGGCCTTCGACGATCATCGGATTGATGACGTTGCCGAAATCGTCGACGGCGGTGAAGCGCTGGATGCGCGTTTCGCCGGTGTCGGGATCGACTTCCACTTCGCAGAGATACGCGCCCGACGGATAGGTGAAGTTGGTCGGGTCGTAGAAGGCGCTTTCGTCGAGGCCCGGTTCGAGCGTCTCCAGCGGATAGTTGTGCGGCACGTAAGCGGCGAGCGAGATTTCGGCGAAGGTCTTGCTGCGGTCGGTGCCCGCGACGCGGAACACGCCGTCGGCGAACTCGATGTCTTCCACGCCCGCTTCGAGCATGTGCGCCGCGATCTTCTTCGCCTTCGCCTCGATCTTGTCGAGCGCCTTCATGATCGCCGAGCCGCCGACGGCGATCGAGCGCGAGCCATACGTGCCCATGCCGAACGGAATGCGCGCGGTGTCGCCGTGGACGATGTCGATCTGCTCGATCGGCACGCCGAGGCGGTCGGAGACCACCTGCGCGAAGGTCGTTTCGTGACCCTGGCCGTGGCTGTGCGAGCCGGTGAACACCGTCACCGAACCGGTGGGATTCACGCGGATCTCGCCCGCTTCGAACAGGCCCGCGCGCGCGCCGAGCGCGCCGGCGATGTTCGACGGCGCGAGGCCGCACGCTTCGATGTAGCACGAGTAGCCGAGGCCGCGCAGCATGCCGCGCGCCTTCGACGCGTCGCGCCGCGCGGGGAAGCCCTTCACGTCGGCGAGTTCCAGCGCGCGCGAGAGACAGGCTTCGTAGTCGCCGGTGTCGTAGGTGAGGCCCACGGGCGTGGCGTAGGGAAACTGCGTGATGAAGTTGCGGCGGCGGATCTCGGCGGGATCGATCCGCATCTCGCGCGCGGCGGTTTCGACGAGGCGCTCGACCACGTAGGTCGCTTCGGGTCGGCCCGCGCCGCGATACGCATCGACGGGCACGGTGTTCGTGAACACGGCCTTCACCTCGGCGTAGATCGCGGGCGTGGCGTACTGGCCCGCGAGCAGCGTGGCGTAGAGGATGGTCGGCACGCTCGACGCGAACGTCGAGAGATACGCGCCCATGTTCGCCGTGGTGTGCACGCGCATGGCGAGGAACTTGCCGTCCTTGTCGAGCGCGAGTTCGGCCTTCGTCACGTGATCGCGGCCGTGCGCGTCGGAGACGAAGGATTCGCTGCGTTCGGCGGTCCACTTCACCGGACGGCGGATCTGCTTCGAGGCCCACGTGAGCGCCACGTCCTCGGCGTAGAGGAAGATCTTCGAGCCGAAGCCGCCGCCCACGTCGGGCGCGACGATGCGCAGTTTCGTTTCCGGCAGCCCGAGCACGAACGCCGCCATCAGCAGACGCTCGACGTGCGGGTTCTGGTTCGCCACGTAGACGGTGTAGCTGTCGTCGTGCTGCGCGTAGCTCGCGTTCACGGCGCGCGGCTCGATCGCGTTCGGCACCAGCCGGTTGTTGACGATGTCGAGCGTGGTGACGTGCGCGGCCTGCGCGAAGGCGGCGTCGGTGGCGGCCTTGTCGCCGTGGCCCCATGTGTAGCAGGTGTTGTTCGGCACGGCGTCGTGAACGAGCGGCTGGCCGTCGTCGGCGGCGCGGGCGGTGTCGACGGCGGCGGGCAGTTCCTCGTAATCTACTTCGACGAGTTCGGCGGCGTCCTTCGCTTGCTTCCACGATTCGGCGATCACGAGCGCGACCTGATCGCCCACGTGCAGCGCTTTCTCGTGCGCGATCACGGGATGCGGCGGTTCGTGCATCGGCGAGCCGTCGATGCTGTGGATCAGCCAGCCGCACGGCAGGCCGCCGACGCCGGCGGCGGCCACGTCCGCGCCGGTGAACACGGCCACCACGCCGGGCGCGGCTTTCGCGGCGGCGGTGTCGATGCTGCGGATGCGCGCGTGCGCGTGCGGCGAGCGCACGAACACGGCGTAGGTTTGTTGAGGAAGGACGACGTCGTCGGTGTACTGGCCCGCGCCGGTGAGGAAGCGATAGTCTTCCTTGCGCTTCACCGAGGCGCCGATCATGCGCGGCTGGGAGTCGGGTGCGTTCATGGCGGCCTCCCTCGTCACGCCGCCGAAGCGGTGGCGGGTTGCGCGGCAGGCTGCTCCGCGGCCTGCATGGCTTCTGCGCCCTGGAGCACGGCTTTCACGATGTTGTGATAGCCCGTACAGCGGCACAGATTGCCGTCGAGGTTCGCGCGCACGTCCACTTCGGTGAGGCCCGGACACGCGTGCGCGAGCGCCACCGCGCTCATCACCATGCCGGGCGTACAGAAGCCGCATTGCAGGCCGTGGCAGTCGCGGAAGGCGGCCTGCATCGGATGCATCGCGCCGTTGGCGGCGAGACCTTCGATCGTCGTTACGTTCATGCCGTCGCACTGCACGGCGAGCGTGTTGCACGATTTGACCGCGCGGCCGTTCAGATGCACGGTGCAGGCGCCGCATTGGGCCGTGTCGCAGCCGACGTGCGTGCCGGTGAGGCGCCGCTGCTCGCGCAGAAACTGGACCAGAAGCGTGTGAGGTTCGATCTCGGCGGTGACGGGCTGGCCGTTGACCGTGAGGCTGAGGCTGATCGCCATGGGCTGTCTCCTTTCGCCCGGAGCGACGCGCGCGCATCGCGCCCGGGTACCACACTCGGTGAGGATCAGGGACCGGCCTGGCCCGCGTTCACACTTGCCCCGCGATGCCGCCTGCGATCTTTCGTCCGGTGCGCCCGAAACGGGAGACGGTGCGCGCGACGCGGCGCGTGTTGGGCGCGCGCGACGAGGACAAAAGCGAGGACGAAAGCGGGGACGAGGGTCCGGCTGGTGCTGTGCTGTTCAGTGCGTGGAATGCGTGCTGCTGAATTGCCGATGCCTTGCTGCCGCGATGATGCTCGGCACAGTAAAGCACACTTTGCCGGTTTGCGCTGCGCGGGCTTTTACTCGCCAATCGCGCTATTTTCAGCGTCTTTTCGCGTGTTTTCGGTGTTTTTTGCGCTGCGGCCATTTTGGGCGCGCGCATGAAAAACGGCCCGTCCGGACAAGCCGGAACGGGCCGTTGCGGCGCAGCGAAAGCGCGCCGTGCGGGTTCAGCGCTTACTGCTCGTGCGGCTGATGCGCGAGGCGCGAATGGCGGCGCGAGTAGCCGAAGTAAATCGCCATGCCGATCACCAGCCAGATGACGAACGCGATCCACGTCACGCGCGCGAGGTTCAGCATCAGGAACAGGCACGACGCCACGGCGAGGACCGGCACCACCGGCACGCCGGGGCAGCGGAACGCGCGCGGCAGATGCGGGTGCGTCTTGCGCAGCACGAGCACGGCGATCGACACCATCGAGAACGCCGCGAGCGTGCCGATGTTGATCAGCTCGGCGAGCACGTTGAGCGGCACGAGCGCGCCGATCAGGCCGAAGAAGATGCCCACGAGCCAGGTCGTGAAGAACGGCGTGGCGAAGCGCGGATGCACCTTCGAGAGCTTCGCGGGCAGCAGGCCGTCGCGCGACATCGCGTAGATGATGCGGGTCTGGCCGTAGCTCATCACCAGAATCACGGTGAGCATGCCGAGCACGGCGCCGAGGTCGATGAAGCCCGCGACCCACGGCTGGCCCGCGACCTGCAGCGCGTACGACACCGGATGGCCGATGTTGGCGAACTGCGCCGACGGCACGATGCCCGTGACCACGGCCGCGACCGCCACGTAGAGCACCGCGCAGACGGCGAGCGAGGCGATGATGCCGGCGGGCAGATCGCGCTTCGGATTCTTCACTTCCTCGGCGGCGGACGAGACCGCATCGAAGCCGATGAAGGCGAAGAACATCACCGCCGCCGCGCCGAACACGCCGTTCCAGCCGTTGGGCATGAACGGATGCCAGTTCTCGGGCTTGACGTGGAACGCGCCCACGGCGATCACGAGCAGCACGACCGTGACCTTGATCGCGACCATGATGTTGTTGATGCGCGTGGATTCGCGCACGCCGATCGCGAGCAGCGCCGTGATGCCCATCATCACGAGGAAGGCGGGCAGGTTGAACAGCGTGTGCACGCCCGGCACCGCGCCCGGCGCGGCCGTGAGCGCGGCAGGCAGATGCACGCCGAAGCCGCCGAGCAGCGACTGCAGATAGCCCGACCAGCCGACCGAGACCGCCGAGCTGGCGAGGCCGTATTCGAGCATCAGATCCCAGCCGATGATCCACGCGATCAGTTCGCCGAGCGTGGCGTACGAATAGGTGTAGATCGAGCCGGCGACCGGGATCGTCGAGGCGAATTCGGCGTACGACAGCGCCGCGAAGCAGCAGGCCACGGCGGCGATCAGGAACGAGACCATCAGCGCGGGGCCGGCCTGCACGGCGCCGGTGCCGGTTAGCACGAAAATACCGGTGCCGATGATCGCGCCGATGCCGAGGAAAGTGAGGTCCAGAGCGCCGAGAGCCTTCTTCAGGCCGGCGCCCTGCGCGCTCGCCTTCAGCATGTTTTCGACGTTCTTCTTGCGAAAGAGGGACATTTGGCGGGGAACTCCAGGTAGAACGCGCGAGGCGCCGATCGGATGGGATCGCGCCCGCGTGCCGTATGTCGGGGAAACCCACAATTTTATCCGATCGCCGTGTCGGACCCGGCTCAATCGGGTCGGAAGCCGTCGGAACGCGCAGTCGATTCCGCCGCAAACGGGCGCGGGCGCGCGCAATCCTTGCCGGGCGTTTCGCGAATCGGCGAAATCATTTCCGGATCAAGGGCTTATGGCGAGAAGGCTGCCTGAGTGGGACGACGCTCGCCTGGACGCGCCGGGCGCGCATGCGTGCGGCGGGACCGGGAAGGGACCAGGACGGGACGGGGCGGCATCGAGGTGCGGCAAGAGGCCGCCGCACGCCGCCGTGCGAATCCGCCGCGTTCAGAAGCTCGCGGTGGGCGCGAGATCGACGAGCTGGTTGCTCATCGCGTAGAAGGTCAGCTCGGCGTTGTTGTTGAGCTTCATCTTTTCGAGCAGGCGCGTGCGGTAGACGCTCACCGTCTTCACGGAGAGCGAGAGCGTGTGCGCGATGTCGGTGAGGCGCTTGCCCGAGGCGAGCATGCACAGCGTCTGGTATTCGCGGTCGGAGAGCTTTTCGTGCGGCAGCTGCTCGGCGTCGACCAGCACGTAATCGGCGAGCGCCTCGGCCATCGCCGGGCTCACATACTTGCGGCCGCTCGCGACCTGCTGGATCGCGGCCGTCATCTGCGCGGCGTCCACGGTCTTGGACAGATAGCCCGACGCGCCGGCCTTCAGCGCGCGCACCGCGTATTGATCCTCGCGATACATCGAGAACATCAGCACCGGCACGCGCGGCGCCTTTTTCTTCGCGCGCTTGAGCACTTCGATGCCGCTCATGTCGGGCAGCGAGATGTCGAGCAGGACCACGTCGCAGGCGTGGCGCGCGAGCGCGACGAGCGCCTCGCTGCCGGTCTGGGCTTCGAACACTTCGCAGGCGATGCCGCGGTCGAGCAGCAACTGGCGCACGCCCTGGCGCACCACGGCGTGATCGTCGACGAGCAGGATGCGCAGGTTCATGAGCAGGCGTCCTGAGCTGAATTCGGAAGGGAAGACGAGGCGGTGTCGGCGCAGAGCGTGTCCCAGAGGAAGCGCGCTTCGACGTTCGTGCCGGGGCGGGCCTGGCCCGGTTGCGCCGTCGCGGCGAGCAGATCGGAAGCGTCGCGGTGAGGGAAAGAGGGTGCGCGCGAGTCGAGTTCCGGGTCGTCTCAGTCGCACTAAACAAATCA
>NZ_JAAGPN010000320.1:0-7995 GCF_017104805.1 Paraburkholderia sp. Ac-20347
GCGCGTGACGCTGGCCCGCGCACTCGCCGCGCGGCCCCGCGTGCTCTGTCTCGACGAGCCCGCCGCCGCGCTGAGTCCCGAGGCGCGCCAGCATGCGATCGGCGTGATCCGGCGCGCGGCGCGCGAACTCGGCGTGGCGATCCTGCTGGTCGAGCACAACATCGACGTCGTGCTCGCCACCTGCGACGCGGCCATCGTCATGGATGCCGGGCGCGTGATCGCACAAGGCACGCCCGCCGAAGTGCTGCGCCTGCCCGCCGTGCGCCGCGCCTATCTCGGCGATCCGCTCGATGCTGAGGCGATCGCCGCGATCGAACATGATCAGGATATCGAATCAATTTCGAAAGATAAGGTTCGCAAGGGAGTCCTCGCATGAGCACGCCTGTACTCAGTCTACGCGGCCTGCGCGCGGGTTATGGCCGCCGCCAGATCCTGCGCGACGTTACGCTCGACGTGCACGCGGGCCAGATCGTCGCACTGCTCGGCCGCAACGGCGCGGGCAAGTCGACGACGCTGCTCGCCGTCGCGGGCTTCCTGCCGCAAGTCGAAGGCGAGATCCTGCTCGACGGAAGGCCGCTCACGGGCGCGCCGCATACGCGCGCACAGCGCGGCACCGGCCTCGTCATCAAGGGCCGCAGCCTGTTCGCCTCGCTCACGGTCGCGGAAAACATGGGCCTCGCCGATCTCGCGCCCGACGCGCTGCTCGATATTTTCCCCGAACTCGAAGCGCGCCTGCACGTGCGCGCCGGGCAACTGAGCGGCGGTGAGCAGCAGATGGTGGCCGTGGCGCGCGCGCTGCTGCGCCGTCCGCGCGTGGTGCTGCTCGACGAACTCACGTTCGGCCTGAGCCCCGCGATGGCGCGCCGTCTCGTCGACTCCGTGGTCGAACGCGCGCGTCAGGACGGCACCGCCGTGCTCGCCGTCGAACAGCACATTCATATCGCCGAACGCATGGCGACGCACGCGGCCATCGTGGCCGAAGGCGTCGTGAAGCTGCATCTGCGCCGCGACGAACTGCTCGCGCGCGCCGAGGAAATCGAAGGGATCTATCTTGGTCACGCCATCGATGTCTGAATCGCGCATCGACGCTCACTCAACCCGTTCACTCTTATCGCTTCCGCCAGCATGAAATCACGCTTTCCCCGCCCTCGCGCGCTCGCGCTCGCCCTGGGCTTCGCGGCCGCCGCTTTCGGTGTGGCCATCGATACGGCCACTGACGCCAACGCAGCCAACGCCGCCGATCAGCCGCCCGTGCTGGTCGGCTTCATCATCGCGCAGAGCGGCTCGCCGTTCGCCGTGACCGACCCGGGCCGCGCCGCGCAGATCGCCGCGCGCGCCGTCAACGACCAGGGCGGCATACACGGCCGCAAGCTCGTGGTCGAGATCTGCGATACCAAGGGCCAGCCCGCCGCGAGCCTCGCGTGCGCGCGCCGGCTCGCCGACGAAGGCGCAATCACGCTGATCGGCGGCAGCAGCGCCAACGGCGTCGACAAGATCCTGCGCGCGAAGAACATGGCCGCGTGGTTCCCGATGGGCAGCGACCCGTCCGACGTGCGCAATCCGCTCTCGTTCATCACCGCGCTCAACGCGGCGGGCGCGGCGCAGGGCACGTATCTGGGCGCGAAACGTTTCGGCGCGAAGCGCGCGGTCTATGTCTCGATGCTCGGCAACAAGACCTATCAGCAGACGGCGCGCTTCGGTTATGCGCAAGCGGGCGTGAGCGACGTGCAGATCGTCGAGGTGCCGCCCGCGACCACCGACTTCGCGCCGTATATCGCGAAGATCAAGGCGCTCAAACCCGATGTCTGGGGCGGCATGCTCTATCCGCCCGAACAGCAGACGCTGCTGGTCGAAGCCGCCGCGCAGCAGGGCCTGACGATTCCGTTCGTGAGCAGCAACAACGTGATCGAGGACGCGACCATTGCCGCGCTCAGCAAAGCGCCGTTCCCGAATTCGCTCGCGCTCGAAAAAGGCGAGGACGCGAAGCGCTTTCCGACCTGGGCTGAGTACGAGCGCCAGCTCGCGCAATACGACCCGCATCACGACGTGAAAGGCCCGACCGACGGTTCGACCACGACCGACTGGCTCGCCGTGTGGACCTTCGCGCAGATCGCCCGCAAGCTGCCAAGCGTGACCGTCGACAGCTTCCGCAACTACGTCACGAACGACAAGCAGTTCACGACCGACGTGCTGCATCCGATCGACTTCACGGCCGTCGCGCCGGTCGAAGGCATGCCGCGCCAGGAAAACATCTGGGCCTACGCGGGCCACGTGCAGGACGGCCATGAAGTGGTCGACGACGCGGTGCCGTACAGCGCCTGGCAGAAGACGCCTGTGCAGGCCTGGAGCAAACAACAGATCGCGGAGGCAACCGGAAAATGAGCCAATACTCGCATTCGGACGGCGCACGTCGTCCGCTGATTTACAACGCGTTCGCGCACGTCACGCCGAACCATCATAGCCACGGTTTCTGGCGTCATCCTGAGGGCCAGCATCAACTCGATTTCCACAAGCTCGGACCGTGGATCGAGCTTGCGAAAACGGCCGAGCGCGGCTGTTTCGACGTGGTGTTTCTCGCCGACGTCGCGGGCCTGTATGAAACGTCGAGCGGACAATGGCAGCAGGCCGCGCGCACCGGCATGCAGTTTCCCTCGCACGATCCGGCCGCGCTCGTATCCGCGCTCGCGGCGGCCACGAACGATATCGGCTTCGCGGTCACGAGTTCGGTGATTCAGGAGCATCCGTTCAGCTTCGCGCGCAAGCTCTCGACGCTCGATCATCTGAGCGAAGGGCGCGTGGCCTGGAACATCGTCACGTCCTATCTCGACAACACCGCGCGCAATTACGGCTTCGACAAACTGCCGCCGCACGACGAGCGCTACGTCTGGGGCGAGGAATACGCCGAGGTGGCGTACAAGCTCTGGGAAGCGAGTTGGGAAGACGGTGCGTGGGTCGCCGACGCCGCGCGCGACACGCTCGTCGATCCCGCGCGCCTGCACGCGATCGATCACGTGGGCGCGCGCTATCGCGTGGCCGGTCCGCATCTCGTGCGGACCTCGCCGCAACGCACGCCGGTGCTGTTCCAGGCGGGTTCGTCCGAAGCGGGCCGCGACTTCGCCGCGCGTCACGCCGAGGTGACGTTCCTGCCCTCGCGCACGCCCGAAAGCGCCGCCAACGATCTCGCCGATCTGCGCCGCCGCGCCGTGGCCGCCGGTCGTCACGCCGAGGACATCCGCGCGATCGTCATGCTCTCGCCCGTGATCGGCAGCACCGAAGCCGAAGCGAAGGCGCGCCGCGCCGAGATCCTCGACTCGTTCAGCCTCGACGCGCTCGCGGTCTTCTGGAGCGGCGGCATCGGCGTCGATCTGACCACCATCGATCCGGCCACGCCGCTGACCGAACTGCGCGAGCAGAACGGCACGCGCGGCAGCGTGCGCGCGTTCATCGACGCCGCGCCGCAAGGCGTCGTGACGTTCGGCGACGCCTTGCGCAAGACCATCTCCGCGCAGTTCGCGGGCACGCCCGAGCAGATCGCCGACGAAGTCGAGCGCTGGGCCGCCGCGGGCGTCGCGGGCTTCAACGTCGTGCCGGTCACGACGCTCGGCTGGTGGAGCGAGTTCGTCGATCACGTCGTGCCCGTGCTGCAAAAACGCGGCCTGATGCAGCGCGAGTACGCGCCCGGCACGCTGCGCGAAAAACTGTTCCGCGACGGCCCGCATCTGCCCGACCGTCATCCGGCGCGACGTCTGCGGCCGTGGGCGGTGCAGGAGGCCACTGCGCTTTCCGCATCGCTTGCCTGAACTTGCATGAATCACGCATCCAACCGACCGAGGATTTCATCGACATGAGCCAAGACCGCACCGCGCCGCTGCCGCCCGGCATCGTCACCGGCCCCGCCTGGGGCGAGCCGCTGCCCGACACCTACGCACAAGCCGCCGCGCCGTTCCGGCCGCTGTTCGCGCGCATTCGCGAGCACGCCGCCGCGCGCGAGACCGAACGCAGCTTGCCCTACGAAGCCCTCGAATGGCTGCGCGAGGCGCGCCTCACTGCCGCGCGCGTGCCGCGCGAGCACGGCGGACTCGGCCTGAGCCTGCCGGAATTCTTCGAACTGCTGATCGAATTGTCGGAAGCGGAATCCAATCTCACCCAGGCGCTGCGCGCGCATTTCGGTTTCGTCGAGCACATTCTCGCGAGCGATCCCGAGCGTCAGACGCGCTGGTTCGCGCGTCTCGCGAACGGCGCGATCGCGGGCGCGGCGTGGTCCGAAACCGGCGAGGCGAAGCAGGCGAAGTTCTCGACGCGCCTCACACGCACGCCCGATGGCTGGCGCTTGAACGGCACGAAGTTCTACACGACGGGCTCGCTGTTCGCCGACTGGATTCACGTCGGCGCAAGCGACGAAAACGGCGAATCCGTTTCGCTGACGATCGACCGGCGCGCGCCGGGCGTGGACGTGATCGACGATTGGGACGGCATGGGTCAGCGCCTCACGGCGAGCGGCACGAGCCGCTTCAGCGACGTGCGGGTCGAAGAACACGAGATCGTCGCCGGGCGCGCGCCCTTCGCGTATTCCGAGGCCTACTATCAGCTCGTGCATCTGGCCACGCTCGCGGGCATCAACCGCGCAGCGGCCAACGAAGCGGCGGCGCTGGTCGCGGCGCGCACGCGCAGTTACAGCCACGCGCCGGCCGCGCGTCCCGCCGACGACGCCCAGGTGTTGCAGGTGATCGGCCGCGTGCGCGCGCATGCGTGGACAGCGAGCGCGGCGGTCGCGCAGGCGGCGCGCGCACTCGAACGCGCCGAGCGCGCCGTGGGCCAGGCGCATGAAGCCGCTGCGATCGCCGAAGCCGAAATCGAAATCTGGCAGGCGCAGACCGTGGTGTCCCAACTCGTGCTGGACGCAACGGCGAATGTGTTCGACGCGCTCGGCGCATCGGCGACATTGCGCCCGCAGGCGCTCGATCGTCACTGGCGCAACGCGCGCACGATCACGTCGCACAATCCGCGCATCTACAAAGATCGGATCGTCGGCGAGTTCGCGGTGAAGGGCACGCTGCCCGCGGGGCAATGGCGGATCGGCGTCGCCGGTTAAGGTGAACGACACGGCGACGCGGCACACGTCGCGTCGCCGTTCGTCATCGAGCCGCAATCAGAAGCGCGTGCGCAGACCCACGGTCGCGACCACCTGCGTCGCGGTCGACGACGCGCCGCCCGCCGTGTCGATGAACGCCACGTAGCGATGCCCCGATACGTGCTGATAGATCCCTTCGAGATACACGTCGGTGCGCTTCGAGAACGAATAGACCAGTTGCGCGTCGGCCTGCTGCCACTTCGGATCGCTGCCGTAGGTGCGGCTCTGCGAAACCTGGCCGTCGGTGTACACGTAAGCAAGGCCGAGCGACAGGTGATCCGCGAGCGGATATTGGCCGTTGAGTTCGTAGTTGTCGAAGCGCACGTCGCCGCCCGCCGAGCCAAACGCCGTGCTGCCTTCGAACTCGCTATGCGTGTAGACGAACGCGAGCGACGCGCCGCCCGACGCATAACGAATCGCGCCCGCCGCCACGCGCTGCACCGCCGCCGACAACGTGAATCCGCCGACGCCATTGCCCGACGATTCGCTGACGTCGACCGCGCCCGTGCTCGTGCTGCCCGCGCGGTCGATCTGCAGATAGCCCGCGCCCACGCTCAGCGGTCCTTGCGTGTAGCGTGCGCCCGCGCTCCATGCGCGGTTCTCGTTGAAGTCGGTGTCGTTGGAGAATGCGTAGAGACCGCCGAATTGCAGACCCGCGAAATTCGGGCTCGCGTATTTGACGGCGTTGCTGAAGCGCAGCGAATCGGCGAGATTATCGTTGTCGAACGGGTGCGCGAAACTCGACTTGCCGAACGAACCCGCTTCGGCCGAGAGCGGCGCAACGTAATCGACCACTGAATCGTATTGACGACCCACGGCGGCAAAACCATAGCGGTCGCTCGCGAGACCGACCCACGCTTCGCGGCCGAACAGACGATTGTCCTGGCCGAGTTTGCCGTTCTGCACGTTAAAGCCGTTTTCGAGTACGAACAGCGCGGTGACGCCGTCGCCGAGCGATTCGCGTCCGCGAATGCCGAAACGGCTGCCGTTGATATTGCCGCTGGTGGCCTGGACGAGCGCGCCGCTATTGCCGGACTTGCTCACGTTGTTGGTGTACATGAGACCGGCGTCGATCATGCCGTAGAGCGTGACCGAGTTCTGGGCGAAGGCGTGCGATGAGAGCAGCGCGGCGGTCAATGCGCCGAGCCATGTTGTAGTTTTCAAGCGAAACCCCTAAAGCGTGTATCAAGCCTTGCGGTGTGCAAGGTCTGATCGATGCTAGGGAGGGGCTATCGCTTTTCTAACGCATCATTTAATCGAAGCTCTTTGCGCGCTTTTTGCAATGCATTTCACGCTGCCGGGATAGCGCTTTTCACGCGTCGACCGCAATACGTTGCGTGCGCAAAACGCGTTATGCATCAGGCGTTTCGCGGCGCGGCGCAAAACCGAATTCCGCCACGGGCACGCATATCAATCGCCGCGCGCTCTTGCATTATTCAGCTTCCATCAAGATTGTTTTCCGCTTTGCATGTGGCGCGATTGAAACGCTGATTGAAACGTTGATCGAAGCGCCGGACACACTCAAGCCGTCGCTTCCGCCACCACGCCGCCAACGCTGAGAAAGGCGTCGTCGGGGCAAAACACATAACCGTCGCGATAACGCGTCTGAATATATTGACGGCCGCACGGCGACAAACCCAGCAACTTGCGCAGACGAAACACGATCACGTCGAGACTGCGAGCATGCAATTGCGAATTGCGATCGAGCTGGCTCAGAATGCGCTCGCGCGACAACGGACGCATGCGGTTCGCGGCGAACACCGTCAACACCGCCAGCGCGAGCGGCGGCGCGGGAATGCGCGAGCCGTTCTTGAACAGCTGATTGTCGATGGCGTCGAGTTCGAAACCGTCGAATTCGTAGCGCGCCTTTTTCGGCGGCGCATCGGGCAAATCGATCTTGCAGCGCAGCGCGTGGCGCATGCGTGCGAGCAGTTCGCGCGGATCGAACGGATCGACGAGGAAATCGTTGGCGCCCAGTTCGAAGGCCAGCACCTTGTCGGCCACGTCGGCGCTCTCGCTCACGATGATCACCGGCACCGAATGCCCGCATTCGCGCAGACTGCGCAGCGCGGCAATGCCGTTGACGTCGCGCGTGTCGTGACGCATCAGGATCAGCGAGGGCATCTCGCGCGCGAGGCGCTGTTCGAGCCCCTTGGTGCCGTACAGCACCGACATGGTGATCTGCTGACGTTGCAGATAACTGCGCAGATTGTCGCGGTAACCCTCATCGGGCTCCACCACCAGCACATGAATGTCCATCGATCTGTCCCCCACTAGGTCAAGCTGAAAGCAACTGAGGAACCACGCGCTGGGACCCAGCAGCCGCGATTCGACGAGGGTGGATCATACGGAACAAAAGTGCAGGAAAAAGACGGGAAAACTGGAGAAAATGTGAATTCGCCTCCTCAATTCGGCGCTTGCTGTCCGCTTCGGGGAAAATAGCGGCTATCGAATCGAATACACCGATTAAGCCAATTACACCGTTCAGACCGTCAATGCGACGGACGCGATCCGGCCTCGCCGATCCGTCCCCGCCGGGCCTCCCATGAAAGCCAGCATCACGTCCAAACTCTTTCTCGCGATTCTCTCGGCCTGCGTCCTGGTCGCCGTGGCGATGGGCGTCGCGATCCGCACGAGTTTCGAGTTCGGCTTCATCGACTTCCTGCAGGAACAAAGCGCCGCCGACCAGGCCGCGCTGGAGCGCGAACTGGTGGCGGGTTACGCCGAGCACGGCAACTGGGATTTCGCACGCGCGAAGTATGCGCAGCAGGGACCGTTCGACGGCGGGCCGCCGCCGGGCGAGCCGCCGTCGAACGGCGGGCCCGGTGGTCCTGGTGGCCCCGGCGGTCCTGGCGGCCCCGGCC
>NZ_JAAGPN010000321.1:0-7994 GCF_017104805.1 Paraburkholderia sp. Ac-20347
CTGGCCAGCGAAACCCATCAGGGACAGTGAGCCCGTCTCACAACGAAAGTCCGAATGTACGGGTGCAATCTTCCTTCTACCGTTCACCAACTGCGAGCTTGGCAAACCGGGGGCGTCCATGTACGGTAATTTCGGCTCATCTGGAACCGGTGGGTAACAAGGAACAAGATTGCGTCCGCAGCTTACACATTGCGGACGCAGACCATGACTGACCTACAAACTGACTTTGACTTCCTGCCCCTTCGGGTAATCGGTAAATCGATTGACGGCAAGAACCGGTACGACCGGGATAGCAAGCGCAAGCTGATCGAGGCGTGCCAGAAACCCGGCGCCTCGGTGACCGGGATGGCACTCAAGGCGGGCGTGAACGCCAACCAGCTTCGCAAGTGGATGTCCCTCGATCGTAAAAGACACGCTCCCGATCTGCACGGCAACCGGCACCAGCCAGTACGCCGGCATTCGTTCCTGTTTTGGACGTGGAAGTGATCGAGCTGACCACACAGCAGCTCCACTGGCTGCTCGATGGCATCGACATCGACGCGCTTCGCCGTCATCCTGCACGGCATGACGAGCACGCAAGCTAGCCTGGTACGCGTTGCACGTAAACAACGGCAGGCCCGCCGTTGCGAAAGTACGTAAACCCACGGCGTGCCGCACTTCGCTATCCTGGAGTGCATGAAGAATGCACCCGACCTCAGGCGCGTACCCAAGGCCGTTCAGGGCTATATCCATGCTCTGGAATCGCGTGTAATCGGTGACGCGAAACATATCGACGATCTGAACCAGCGCGTCGAGCAACTTGAGGAACAGGTCCGCCTGCTGCAGGCGGAGCGTTACGCACCCAAAAGCGAAAAACGCAAGGATCGCGTGTTCGACGAAGCCGAGCAAATCGCCCGGAGCGCACCATGCGACGAGGACGACGAAGGTATCCAGCCGGCGCTGCCTGACACCGGCTTGCCACCGGCCGGCAAGCCTGAGCGGCGCAAGGTGGGACGCAAGCCTTTGCCGGCGTACCTGAAGCGCGAACGCATCGAGTACGATCTGCCGGAAGGCCAGCGAGGTTGCCCGTGTTGTGGCAATCCGATGTATCGTATCGGCGAGGACATCAGCGAACAGCTGCATGTCGAGCTCAAGTGGACGGTTCACCAGAACGTGCGTGCAAAGTACACGTGCCGGCACTGCGAGCGTCACGCCGAACATACGCCGGTCGTCCTCGCACCGATGCCGGTACAGCCACTCCCGGGCAGCCATGCGGATGCGTCGGTGATCGCGACGGTGGCGACCGCGAAATACGTTGACGGCATCCCGTTGTACCGGATGCAGGCCGCCATGGCCCGATGGCAGATTCCCGTGAGCCGGGGCACGCTTGCACACTGGGTCATCCGCCCCAGCGAATTACACTACAACCGCCTGTACGACGCGCTGTACAGGACATTGCTGTCGCAGTCGCTGATACACGGCATCCAGGCAGAGTCGATCATATCCGGCAGGCCGCCGGTCATGTCTAGCGCTTCTCGCACGGACACCTCACGCTGCTTGCCAGAGAGTTGCGGGAGATATGCTCGCATCTGTCACGAAGCACGTTGTTGCCGGTCTCGCGCTGAAATGCGTCGATCGCAGCATCCTCGATCTGGATGAATGTCTGAGTGCCTTCCACGGTTTTGTCGGCGGCCTACCGGGGTATCGGTCAGCATTCCTGCTGTGATCAGAATCGACATCAAGAATAACGAGGCGCGTATTGTGATCGGCTCTGGTCCTGCAACCGACAACCCAGTCCTTACCCCTCTCGACGAGCGTCGCGCGCTTTTTGAACGTGCCGAAGGACCTCGACGACAGCGCGTCAGTCTGAGCTTCAGTGCAGATGGTCGGTCCGTATTGCTCGCGACGCAACGTAGTCGAGTGCTGCGATTCGAACGTACCTGAGCCTCGGTTTGTCAAAGTCGACCTCTTCAGCTCGCCTTTTCTATGTCCGCTTTCGAGAGAGTCGAAGGGCTGCTTCGGTTTCGGCCTTCTGATCTCGGGGCGGCATCGCCGGCGCGCTTTCAAAATCCTTGCGATGCTCCCGCTTGTGTCAAACTCTTTTATCGCGATATGCCGATACCAAAGGTGTTGGATTGTTATTGTGTCAAACTCTCTTTCGTCGGAGCGTGATCAAGCGTTCCGCTAAGTGACTGATTACGTGACCTTCATGGTGTCAAACTCTTTTGTTTGTTCACACGTCTGATCGTTGCCGCTGCGGGCGGCAACCGTGAGTCGCCCGACTCAGTAACCAACCACACGTTAGACACCCAAGAAAATGAAGAAGATTGCAGCAGTCCTGTTGGTGGCGGCTCCGCTGCTGGCAAGCGCGGCGGAAGTTGGCGGCACTATCGACGGCGGGGCATACGATGCTGCGGGCGTTCAGGCTCGGACCGGAGTCGCGTCCTTGTCAGGCGTAAAGCAAATAAAGTACACGGTGACGATCTCCGAGAAGGGCAAAGTTCCCCTTGAATTCGCAGGCATACTGCCCGCTGACGGTCGGGAACATCCGTCATCTTCCTGGAGCGAGCATCCCTACGTTTCCCCTTGCGCGAACGTCCTGGAATGCAAAGCTGGCGATAGCGTGACGCGTAGGGTGGATACGGGTCTGTTCGTAAGCGTGACGCCGGGGCTTGGCAACGATGGCTCGATCATCTTTGGACTCAAGCTCACCGATTCGGAACTTGTTGGAATGGATGCAGTTGAGGAACACGGCACTTCGGGGCAATCGCCGTGGGTTGCAGGAGAATCCATGACGCGCACCGTCTCTCTCGTCAGTGGCAAGCCGGTCAGCATGCCGTTCGGGAAAAGCGGTCGAACAGTAACCGTCCGGGCGAGCGTTATCTGATCGGAAAATGGACATGAAGAAAATCACTCTGCACCCTGCGGCCTTTGTCGGCGTGTTGCTTCTAGCGGCTGTCGCCGCTGCAGCTGTCACGGACCATACGGCATTCAAGAGGGGCTACACGCGGGGAACGTTCGACGCCCAACACGACGCGATCCGAAACATTGGGGTTGGCCTCTCGACCATGATGACAAGCGGCATCACCATCCGTCAAGCCGATGGAAGCGAGCGACGTTTCGTGCTGACGCCGGTTGAAACCCAATCGCACTGACCACGGAAAATAAGCATGTTTGATCGAATCAACACGCTCGTAAAGAAGAGAGGCTTCACGCTCAAGGTGTGGAATGACCGTTACGGCAAGGGGATTTGGGCCGTTTGCACTCCGCTCTCCTACCACGGCGACGAAATCTGCGAGGGATCGTCCGACGGCGACTTGGACATGATCGACGCGACCGAATATGTCCTCTCAACCAAGTGGCTCCCAATCGTCACAGGCAGGAGCATCTTCGAGGCCCTGACCGAGCTTGAGGACCTACTTGGCACGTTCACCGCCGAGGCGCTTGCCGACGAATCCTGCTGGAGCAAGGCCGTGTGGGACGCGCTGGAGCATTTTCGCGACTGTCGCCGGTCAGATGGCAACTTCGGCGAGCTTCCCGCCACGCTCCCGTATACCGAGGCACTGACCGTGCCAAAGGACAGCGTAACGTACAAGGTCGCGGGCTTGGTGACCACGGAGGATCAGCTCGCCGTCCGGTCGGGTCAGAGCGATGACCATTTTCATGTTCATCCGATTCGCGCGGTCGAACTCGGAACAGATGGTGTGATCGTTTTCAAGCACGGCCCGGTAGGACTCGCGGTGACCGAGTATGACGCTGACGATCACGTTGAAATTGTGCGACGGTAACTCGGAAAATTAACCGGCGCTCGTGCGCCCCGCACTGGCCGGTAGCCGGGACCATAAGTACGGGAAGTAAATCAAATGAATAAAGCAAAACTTGTTGCATCCATGTTGGCGATTGCCGCGACATTGGGAACCGCGCATGCTGCGCAGGTCATGAACGCAAAGTGTGCCGACGAGAACAACGGAACCTTTGGCGAAACCGCCTCCCATCAACAGGTGCTTTGCGCAAACGGCATGTGGCAGGACGCCAAGGCCGTGCCGATGGCAAGCGTCGATATCACCAAATACCGCCCGTCCCCGACCTTCGAAGCGTCTTATCGTGCAACCGGATTTGTTGGCACGCGGAAAATCTTTCAGAACAGCGATGGACACGGCCAATTCACGCTGGTTGCTCCGGTCGTGGCGCTCAATCCCGACAACACGGCGCATGTCGTGATTGACCTCGACGATTCGGGTTTGCCGAAACACATGGACGCAACTGTGCCGCTCGACGCCGCGACGGCCATTGCGACCGACAGCAACGGCGCAGAGTACCGCGTGACTGTCAAGCGCATGCCTGCATAACCACTGCGACCGTTTCGGCGGGCTATCGGAAAATATGAACGCGCCAAATTTCAGCCTGTGTATGCTTGTTTTATCGGTATTGCTGTCCACTCCACTGCTGGTATCCATAGTGACGCCTGGCGATAACCGATTTCGGCTATTTGGCGTCCGTCTTTCAGCCCCTACTTGGAAGACAATACGCGAACGCATTAGCCCACCGTTATTTATCGGCCTTTGCATAACCATTTTTTTTGCGGCCCGTGGCGTTAGGACAGAAGCTTTTCTGTTCGTTGCGAGCGGAATCGTTGGATGCCAGTTCGCAGAGTTCTACGGTGTAGATTTCGACAATTTTCCTGTACGCAAGTGTGCTTCTGTTGTCATTCCATTCATTGCAATAGGGTCCTTTCTGACAAGCGGCATGTGGCTATTGATCAGATAATTAGATACCGAAAACCAAACGCGTAGGAAAGTACGATGTTTCTATTGACCTGCCTCGGGCAGCAGTACGGGCCTCTGAGCTTGGAGGTCGTTTGCACCACCATTAGCTGTCTTCGCGATGTTGATGTGTATATCCGCGATTTGCGTGACGGTGGCAAAGCTCACCGACTGACAATCGCTGCTTCTGGTTTCATACACGAGGCGCATGCAAGTCGTCTCGTCGTCGACGATGTCAGGACGCTGCTGGAAGCACCAGGCAGACCTGTCTACGCGTAGGAAAATAACCACATGAATATCGAGCGACTTTCAACCTGTGTCAGCGCCGCGTGGATCATTGCGCTGTGTTCTGTCGTTTCGTCGTTCGGTGTGCTGATGACGCTGCCGGACAACGGGACGAAGTGGTGCTTCCTGCTGTGGGGGTGCATAGGCGTTGCGTGGGCTACACTCATCGTTGGGTTCATCCTGCAACGCAAGTTTGTCGCGGGAGTCCGCGCAGGCTCGCGGCTCGCGAAATAGAACGGAAAATTATGATCGACGTACTTTTTTTTATTCTGTTTCTTCCGGCCATTCTCCTTTGGGCCGTCTACCGCCTGTTGACAGACATCGCGGAATTCTTTGGTTGGCTGCTCGCGCCTGCCGCGCTTTCTCTCTACACGAGCGGGTTGCTGTTCGTCGTTGGTCCCGCAGAACCCGGAGCGATATTCGAGTCGATATTTCAGGTGGGGGCCGGGGCCATCGTGTTTGGCGCTCGCTTACCGGTGCTCCTGCTGTTCGCCGGGATCGTTATGTTAGCCCTCGGGGCGAGCCGAAAGCTCTTGCTCCGCCGCAAAACTTCGGCGAATTGACGGCGGAAAATTCGCCGCCGCGCGCGGCACTGGAAAAACTGGCGCGCAGGCGCCCGGCATCGGCCCGAAGCCGGCATTGAGGCGCAACATGGAAGACACCGAAATTTCATTTGTTAGCAACCCAGGCCTGATTTTGGACCGAATTCTTACGCTCTTCGCTCACCAGGGGCGTGATGCGGCGATGGATGCTTTCGCCAAAGCAGTACGCCAGGACGTCGAGGAAAGCAGCCTAGGCGGCTACACGCCCCGAACGCTACTTTGGTACGTAGTCGGAGTCCGAGTCAGTGGAGATCCATCCTTCCACGCCCAACCGTCTTTTGTCGACGCGTTGTCTTTGAGCGCGCGCGAGAAACAGACCTACCGCGCCCACATGAAATACCCGGTAAATGTCTATACTCAACCGTCTGTGGCGCGGTGTTGGAGGACGGTGCTCCGTCCAGCAGGGATGCGCAGCCTCTGCCGTGGTGGCCGGCCAGACGGGGAGCTGGTTGATGCTAGTCGTCACGCCCTCGCTATCGCGCACATCCTGCATGTCACCAATCCAACGAGGAATCCCCACCGCGACATTTAAGGTCGTGTGCTAGACGGCGCATGACACCAAATGAACTCTCGCACTGGCACACCTACCTCGACCCAGACGAGCTTGCGACGCTTTTGAGGCTGACCGTCCGAACCGTCCTTCTGCGAGCAAAGCATCGCCCCTGGCTGCTGCCACCACGCGCCGAACTGTATGACCATCAGCTTTTGCGTTGGCGGTTGGACCGTGTCGAGGCGTGGTTGTGCTGCAAGTCATGACGAAGCTGCAGAAGTCTGCCCGACCGCGCACTGTGAATATCGTTGCTGCGAAGCAACAGCGTCAGTTGCCTCGTTTTCGCAAATCAGGAATATAGGGTCTGCATTCTGGCGCAACCGAATGCGATACCGACACGCACGCTACAGCGGAGGCTTGATGTTCTCGCTCGGAGTATTGAAAACGCTCAAAGAAAACGCGGCGATACTTATGCTGCCGCTGCTCGCAATCGCAATCTTCTCAGACGTGCCATTTCAGGGCTCCCCGGAGGCTAGCGCGGCGACAAACTTGGTTGTTCACGCGGTTCTGGCCATTGCCGCGGCGATAATTGCGCCAGTCCTGTTCGACAATGCGCTATTTATTCTTGACCGCTATTTGCCCGAGGATGCAATTTTCGGATTCGTCGCGTTCCTGCTTACGATTTTCTGCCTTTGTGGCGTCACGTTGCTCAATAGCAAACTTCCGCATTTCTCGCTCAATCCAGCATGGTATTTGTCGGCAGGCTGTTACGCGTTCTTCCTGCGCGAGCGCAACGCACTCTTTGCCTCGATAAGGCAGGGCGCCCGCTAAACCAGTAGTGCTTCCGCAGAGTCGTTACCGGGGACGCTTTGCCGTCAAATCTGAAGGGCCCCCGCATTGATTGCCTGCTCGCAACGCTAGGCTTGGAAGGTTACCGTTGGCGACAGGACCCGAACCGACCTTGTGCCACGCGTCAACGCAACATACCAATGATGTCGGTTCTGGCAGGCGTCAGGCGTGATGACCACATGGTCGAATTCGAGGCCCTTCATCAGCAACGTGCTACCAACGGCGCGATTGCGCAGGATACGACCTCGTTCGCGACGTGCGTTCGCAACTTGGAATGCGGCGTCGTCGAGCTGCAAAGCGGGATTCTCTGCGCATAGTCGTAATGCCGACTTGATGCAGTAGACCAACTCAGGTCGCACGGTAGTTACACCGGGCTCCTTCTCAACGCATCGGAATGCGTCCAAGACATTGGCAAGCGAATCGTCGACGGCTACGGCTCTCAATGCGAGCTCTGCAGGAGTAGCTGGTGTTCTAATGCGCTCCGGATTTGCCAGCAGTGAAGCGACGCGCTTTCTCTTGCCGGAAACATCGACTCCGACATATGCCGTTCCCATGAGGTCGAGCACCCCGCCAACTCGGTCTGCACCGGTTCGAGTCCTAAGGCATTGGTAGAAATTCCGCTCGGTTTTACCTCCGATAGGTTCTACGGTGGTAGCCCATATGGCCTTGGCGAGGTCCGCTCGTTGAACATCATCGACACTCGAATGGAGAACCGCGAGCGTTTCATCCTCATCGAGCTTAACTAAGCAATGTTCTGCGAGACGCTGAGCGCCGACTTTCGGTGCGCAGGCTTGCCATTTGAGACAGGGCGGCGCACCGCGGAAATCAAAAATGCCGGCCCGAAAATTCGCGCGCTGGGCGATGAGCCAAGAACCCAGGGCGGGGTTGCCCAAAGCGGTTGTGACCTTACCCCGCCGAGTACACCATTCGTAAGTTAGTGGGCTCGCCGCTTTTCGGTTGATGCAGTTGCCGGAATTGGTCCGGCGCCAGTTGCCCGAGGGCACTATGCGGACGCACGGAGTTGTA
>NZ_JAAGPN010000322.1:0-7992 GCF_017104805.1 Paraburkholderia sp. Ac-20347
GCCGGCGCATAGCGGCGCGCCGCTGCCGCTCACCGGCAGCAGGCCCGCGAGCAGCGCGTAGCCGAGCGCGCCCGCGACGAGCCACGGAAACGTGAAGGTGATGAACAGCGAGGCGAAGCCGGCCGGATTCACCGAGCGGATCGTGCGCAGCCAGCGCGTTTCGCGCAGCCACAGCGTGCGCAAGCTCGGCTCGATCACGTCGGTCGCGACCAGCACGGGCGCGAGCACCGTCGCGAGGCCGTGATCGCGTGCGAAACGGGCCAGCAGATAGTCGTCGGCGAGGCAATCCTTGAGCGCCGCGAAGCCGCCGATGCGCTCGAGCGTCGTGCGCGAGAGCGCCAGCGTGGCGCCGAAACCGAAGGCGCGCGAGCCCGTCGAATGCGCGACGCGCACCGACGGCGCGAACCATTCGTTGATGAACAGTGCGCCGAGGCGCGGCCAGAAGCCGCCGACGCTGCGTGCGCGATAGAGGCAGGTCACCACGCCCACGCGCGGATCGGCGAGCGGCGAGGTGACGATGTCGAGATAGTCCGGTTCGACGGCGATGTCGCTGTCGGCCACGATCAGCAGGTCGTGGCGCGCGTGCGCCGCCATATTGATCAGGTTGCTGACCTTGAGGTTGCTGCCGTGCACGCTCGCGTCGATCACGAGCATGATGTCGTGGCCCGGATACGCGGCCTGCAGCCGCTGCACCACGGCGATGGCCGGATCGTTCGGCGACGACACGCCAAAAATCAGCTGATAACGCGGATGACGCTGCTCGCAGAAGGTCGCGAGGTTTTCGTAGAGACGCGGCTCCGCGCCGCACAGCGGCTTGAGCACGCTCACCGGCGTGGCCGTGCGGGCGCGCGCGAGGCGCGCGGCGAGGCGCACCTGCGCGGCGGAACCGTGGCGCGGCATCGTCAACGCGGCGCTGATGGCGTAAAGCGTGGCGGCGCAGCACAGCGCCACCAGCACCCACCACGCGAACGGCCATGCGGAAAAGAGCGAACCCGTCATGCGAACGCGCCTCGCCCGTCAGTCAGGCGGACGCCGCATGACGCGAACGCGCACACGACGGCCCGGCGTACCGCACCGTCCAGATCAAATGTCTTGCCCGGAACCATTTGCCCTACCCTGAAATTCATCAAAAAGACAAATGCGCATCGTATCTGCACCGCATATAAATCGACAGAAACGTCACAGACGACACCATTTTTAGTGACTCAGCGCAAATTTAAATGATGATTTGATTAAACGGCGCCTGAAAACTTGATGCGCGTCCCGTTGCTTTCGCGGTTTGCGCCCCTGATTCAGCGCAAAAAATTGTAGCAGCAACGTCCGCGCGCTGCCTTCCACTCTTCGCAAAAATCCTTCTCAAAGATGAAAAGATCGGAGAAGCGCGCGATTATTTCAGCGATGAATCTTTGGCGACCGCAATATTCTTGTAATTGAAAAAATTCGGTAAGCATATCGCAATGCTTCTTTAACAGATTTGAATTAGAGGTTGTAAAGTCAGATTAAACAAGAATTATTCCGATTCAATTAAGACAGTGTGGAGACGACGTGGAGACGCGTTGAACCCACGCCGCCCGCATGGGTTCCGGGCGGCCGTCAGCAGGATCCGGACCGCTTTGGCACAATGGCCGCACCTTGCGCCGGCCTTGCAGCCGCGCCTCATGAATTCCGGAGCGCCACGATCCCCATGATTCCCTTCTCCGTCCTCGACCTCTCGCCGGTGCCCGCCGGCTCGAACGCCGGCGCCGCGCTGCGCAACACGCTCGACCTCGCCCAGCACGCCGAGCGCTGGGGCTACCACCGCTACTGGCTCGCCGAGCACCACAACATGACGGGGATCGCCAGCGCGGCCACCTCGGTCGTGATCGGCTACGTGGCGGGCGGCACCCAGACCATCCGCGTGGGTTCGGGCGGCATCATGCTGCCCAACCACGCGCCGCTTCTGATCGCCGAGCAGTTCGGCACGCTCGAAGCGCTCTATCCGGGCCGTATCGACCTCGGTCTTGGCCGCGCGCCCGGCACCGACCAGACCACGGCGCGCGCGCTGCGCCGCGATCTGCAGGCGAGCGCCGACGCGTTCCCCGACGACGTCGCCGAATTGCAGCGTCTGTTCGGCGAGCCCGTCGAAGGCCAGCGCGTGCGCGCGGTGCCGGGCGCGGGCCTGCACGTGCCGCTCTATATCCTCGGCTCCAGCCTGTTCGGCGCGCAGCTCGCCGCCGCGATGGGTCTGCCCTTCGCGTTCGCCTCGCACTTCGCGCCCGATCATCTGCTGACGGCGCTGCGTCTGTATCGCTCGCAGTTCCGTCCGTCGGCGACGCTCGCCAAGCCGCACGCGATGGTCGGCGTCAACGTGATCGGCGCCGAGAGCAACGAAGAAGCGCGCCTGCTGTTCACCTCGCTGCAGCAGCAGTTCGTGAATCTGCGACGCGGCACGCCGGGGCAGTTGCCGCCGCCGGTCGAGCAGATCGCCGCCAACGATTACGAACTCGCCGGCGTGGCGCATTCGCTCGCCTGCTCGGTGATCGGCGATCGCGAGACGGTGCGCGCGGGGCTCGCTTCGGTGATCGAGCAGACCCAGGCCGACGAGCTGATCGTCACCGCGCAGATCTACGATCACGCGAAGCGTTTGCGTTCGTTCGAGATCACCGCCGAGGTGCGCGCGGAGATGGCGGCGGCCTGATCGAAGTCACGCGGCGCGTTGGCCGCGATCTGGCCGCATGCAAAAAACGGGCGCTCGATGCGCCCGTTTTTTATTGCCGGTCTGCCGCCGGGCAAGCGGCTTGCTTCTCGCTCGGAGGCCGCTCGCGCACACCGGATTCGCGCAACCCGCTTTTCGGTGCTAGAACAGTCAATGCGCGGTCACAAAACGGACATCGCGGAGACCGGCGGACCAGGCGAACCCTCGCCGAAACCGACCCGCGACACACAAAAGCGAAACCGGGGGCACAACAAGGAGACGTCCATGGAAACTCCGGCAAGCCTCAACGATCTGCAACGCACCACGCTCGCCATCGTGCTCGCGGGCGGACGCGGCACGCGCCTCGGTCCGCTCACGAACAAGCGCGTGAAGCCCGCGGTCTACTTCGGCGGCAAGTACCGCATCATCGATTTCGCGCTGTCGAACTGCCTGAATTCGGGCATCCGCCGCATCGCCGTGGTCACGCAGTACAAGGCGCATTCGCTGCTGCGCCATCTGCAGCGCGGCTGGGGTTTCCTGCGCGGCGAATTCAACGAATTCCTCGATCTGTGGCCGGCGCAGCAGCGCGTCGAAGGCGCGCACTGGTATCGCGGCACCGCCGACGCCGTCTACCAGAATCTCGACATCATCCGCTCGATCTCGCCGAAATACGTGGTCGTGCTGGCCGGCGACCACATCTACAAGATGGATTACACGCGCATGGTCGCCGACCACGCCGCGAGCGGCGCGGACTGCACCGTGGGCTGCATCGAAGTGCCGCGCCTCGAAGCGCGCGCGTTCGGCGTGATGGCCGTCGACGAACAGCGCCGCGTCACGGGCTTCGTCGAAAAGCCCGACGATCCGCCCGCCATGCCCGGCCGCCCCGACATCGCGCTCGCGAGCATGGGCATCTACGTGTTCGACACGGCTTACCTCTTCAAGCTGCTCGAGGAAAACATCTCCGCGAGCGCCACCGACCACGACTTCGGCAAGGACATCATTCCGCGCGTGGTCAGCGACGGCGTCGCCATCGCGCATCCGTTCAGCATGTCCTGCGTGACCTCGGACCCGAGCGCCGAGCCGTACTGGCGCGACGTCGGCACCGTGGACGCCTACTGGTCCGCCAATCTCGACCTCGCCTCGACCATTCCGGCGCTCGACCTCTACGACCGCAACTGGCCGATCTGGACGTATCAGGAGCAATTGCCGCCCGCCAAATTCGTGCGCGATCTGAACGGGCTGCAAGGCTCGGGCACGAACCTGATCGTCTGCGGCGGCAGCGTGATCTCCGGTTCGCAGATTTCGCGCTCGGTGCTGTCGTCGAATGTGGTCGTGAAGTCGTTCTGCAACATTGCCGAGGCAGTCTTGTTACCGCAGGTCGAAGTGGGCGCGAGCTGCCGGCTGCGCAAGGTCGTGGTGGATCGCGGCTGCGTGATTCCCGATGGACTCGTGATCGGCGAGGATCCGGTGCGCGACGGCGAGCGCTTCTATCGCACCGAGAACGGCATCGTGCTGGTCACGCGCGAGGCGCTCGACAAACTTGGCGCGGGCGGATGACGCGGCGCGCGGCGTTTGCATCGCCATGCAGCGCCGCGACCTGACTCGACACGTTCGCGAACGTATCGCACCGAACGCCGACCTGGCTTCACGCCGCGCGGCGAGAACCGCAGCGCCCCCAAGGCTCAATCGAGGACCTCAGCCCGATGACGATCCGTGTTCTGCATGTCGCCAGCGAACTCTATCCGCTCCTGAAAACCGGCGGTCTCGC
Organism: Paraburkholderia sp. Ac-20347; assembly: GCF_017104805.1. NCBI lineage: Bacteria > Pseudomonadati > Pseudomonadota > Betaproteobacteria > Burkholderiales > Burkholderiaceae > Paraburkholderia > Paraburkholderia sp. Ac-20347. The sequence goes on from NZ_JAAGPN010000322.1 coordinate 4,443, forward strand.
CGATGTGACCGCCGCCCTGCCCGCCGCGCTGATCGAACAAGGCGCCGATGCGCGCGTGCTGTTGCCCGGCTTCCCGGGCGTGGCCGCCGATCTCGCCGACCTGCGCCCGGTCGCGCGGCTCGAACGCAGCTTCGGCGCGCCCGAGGCCTCGCTCGAACTCGGGCGTCTGCCGGGCAGCGATGTGCCCGTCTACATGATTCGCGCCGATGCCTTCTACGCGCGCCCGGGCAACCCCTATCTCGACGCCGAACACGTGCCTTACGGCGACAACGCCGAGCGTTTCGCGCTGCTCGGCTGGGCCGCCGCGCAACTCGCGCTGCATCTCGACGCGGACTGGACGCCGCATATCCTGCACGCGCACGACTGGCACGCGGGTCTCGCGGGCGCTTATCTGCGCGCCGCCGCCCGCGAGCGAGGCCACGGCGCGCGGCCGCCCGCACGCAGCGTGTTCACGATCCACAACCTCGCCTATCAGGGCATTTTTCCGGCGCAGCAGTTCGACACGCTGGGCCTGCCCGCCGACTTCTTCGACATGCACGGCGTCGAGTTTTACGGTCAGCTTTCATTCCTCAAAGCCGGGCTCTATTACGCCGACAAGATCACCACCGTGAGCCCGAGCTACGCGCGCGAAATCCAGACCGTGGCGCAAGGCGGCGGCCTCGAAGCGCTGCTCAAGGGACGCGCGCACGATCTCGTCGGCATCCTGAACGGTGTCGATTACGCGGTGTGGAGTCCGGCCGGCGACGCCGCCATCGCTGCGCGCTACTCGGCCACGCGCATGAGCGGCAAGCTGCGCTGCAAATCGTCGCTGCAGCAGCGCTTCAATCTTGCGTCGAAGCACGATGCGCCCGTGTTCGCCGTGGTGAGCCGCCTCACCGAGCAAAAGGGCCTCGACCTGCTGCTCGCGGCGCTGCCCGAAATCGTCTCGCGCGGCGGCCAGCTCGTCGTGCTCGGCACCGGCGACGCGAGTCTCGAACAGGGCTTCACGCGTGCGGCGCGTCAGCATCCGGAGTCGGTGGCGGTCGAACTCGGCTTCGACGAAACGCTCGCGCACGAGATCGTCGCGGGCGCGGACGTGATGATGGTGCCGTCGCGCTTCGAGCCGTGCGGGCTCACGCAGCTTTACGCGCTCGCCTATGGCGCGCTGCCGCTCGTGCATCGCGTGGGCGGACTCGCCGATACGGTCGTCGACGCCTCGCTCGAAAATCTCGCCGATGGTCTCGCCACCGGCTTCGTGTTCGAGCGCTTCGAGCCGGACGCGCTCACCGCCGCGATCCGCCGCGCCTTCGCGCTCTACGCACGCAGCCGCGACTGGCGCGAGACGCGCGCGCGCGGCATGCATCAGGACTTCGGCTGGGCGGCATCGGCGCAACGCTACATGGCGCTCTATCGCGAGCTGGTTGAATCGGTCTGACGACAATCGGCCTGACGAACCTCTAGCTGACGACCCGGCGTGACGACAAACCATCGCGCCCGACGACGCCAGGCGACGGCGGCGCGCAACACCGCGCCCGTCACGCGCACGCGATGGTCGACCGGGCGTAGCGAATTCGGTTATCGTTGCTGCACCGCATGCATCGCGCGCCGCCGCCTGGCGTCTCCGTGCCCCCGCGCTTTGCGCGTCATACGGACACCCTCCTTCAAACAGGCCGCCACGCGCAGGACCGAACCGTTGCGCACCGGCCGACAGCCACGTTATGACCGACACACTCGACCGAAGCACCCGCCCGAAACCCAACGGACCGGCCATGAAAAATGTCCTGAGCATCCAGTCGCACGTCGTGTTCGGCCATGCGGGCAACAGCGCGGCGGTGTTTCCCATGCGCCGGCTCGGCGTGAACGTGTGGCCGCTCAACACCGTGCAGTTTTCGAATCACACGCAGTACGGTCACTGGACCGGCAGCGCGATCGACGCGGAGCAGATGGTCGATCTCGTCGACGGCATCGGCGCGATCGGCATGCTGCCGCGCTGCGATGCCGTGCTCTCCGGCTACCTCGGCGCGCCCGAACAGGCGCAGGCCGTGATCGACGTGGTGCGCGCCGTGAAGGCGGCCAATCCGCAGGCGCGCTATTTCTGCGATCCGGTGATGGGCACGCTCAACGCGAACGGCAGCGGCTGCAAGGTCGAGCCCGGCATCCAGGAGTTTCTCGTCACGCACATGCCCGCCGTGGCCGACGCGATGATGCCCAATCACAGCGAGTTGCAGCGCCTCGTCGGCCGCGAGCTGGAGACCGCCGAAGAAGCCGTCGCCGCCTGCCGCGAGCTGATCGCGCGCGGCCCGAAGCTGATCCTCGTGAAGCATCTGCTCGACCGCAACAGTCCCGCCGACACCTTCAACATGCTGGTGGTGAGCGAGCGCGAAGCGTGGCTCGCGCAGCGTCCGCTCTATCCGTTCGCGCGTCAGCCGGTCGGCGTCGGCGACATCACGAGCGCGATTTTCGTGGCGCGTCTGATGCTCGGCGACTCGCTGCGCCGCGCCTTCGAGCACACGCTCGCGGCGGTCAACGCGGTCGTGCGCACGACCTACGACGCCGGTCGCTACGAGCTGGAAATCGTGGCCGCGCAGGACCAGATCGCCCGCCCGCGCGAATGGTTCGACGCCTGGACCGTCGAGCCGGCCTGAGTCCGTTCGCGCCGTCTTCGGGCGCACGCGCAGGCATGGCTCGCGACGGCGCAAAGGACGGCGCAAAAGACCGTGCAAGAACAGCGCGAAAGTCGGGTCTCAGTCATCGGGCATATAATGCGGGCCGCACGCGCGCGGCCACCCGCGCCCACCGTTTGAAGAGATTGACCGATGTCCGACCCCATCCGCAGTGAACAGGAAGAGTATTTCGAGCAGTTGTGCCTCGCCGTCGACGGCGGCGAAACGCACGAGCAGGAAGCGATCGAATACTTCGAAGAGCAAAGCCACGAGGCCGATTTCGACGCCACCCGGTGGCTCGACATCGCGCTGTACCACGCGCCCGACGTGGCGCGCGGCATCATCGACTTCGTCGACGCGGAAGACCGCGCGCGCAGCGATATCGCGCAGACCATCGCCGACAACCTCGACATCGCTTACGGCGACGACGACTGCCAGCGCTTCGAATCGGTGATCCGGTTCGCACTCGCCAACGGCGTGCCCATCGACTTCGACGTGGTGCTCGACGGCTGCAACCGCGCGCTCGACGACCTCGAAGGCTGGGCCAACGACGACACGATGGCGCCGCTCGTGCAGTTGCGCGAATCGCTGCTCGCGCTGCAGGCGGAGTACTGATCCAGCCGCCGGTTACAGGCGACCGGCACACGCAGGCAGGCCGCGACGGCAGCCTGCTATATTGCTTGCAAACACCTGCCGCCGGCCCCGCGCCGGCGCCCCGAGGGAGTCCGCCGGGCCGTAGACGGCCCGCGCGCGACACGAGCGCAACGTACAAGAAAGCACACTGCCGCGCCCGCCCGGCGCCAGGAGTCACGATGAGTCCGCGCCATACACCCCGCTCAGCCGCCATCCAGCGACCGCGCCGCGCCGCCTTGCGCACGCTCGCGCGCATCGCCCTCGTCTGCGGCGTC
>NZ_JAAGPN010000323.1:0-7918 GCF_017104805.1 Paraburkholderia sp. Ac-20347
GAGCAGCGCGAGCGCACGCGCCATGAACACCTCGCCGTCCTCGGTCGGGCTCACGCGCCGCGTGGTGCGATGCAGCAGACGCGTGCCGAGCGTGCGTTCGAGGTTCGCGAGCCGCGCGCTCGCGACGGCGGCGGACAGCCCGAATTCGCGGCCCGCGGCGGAGACGTTCGCGAGTTGCGCCGCGCGCACGAACAGCGCGACATCGAGCAGATCGAGACGCTCGCGCGGATCGGCGGCGAGGGGAAGATCGGGCGTTATCGCGCTCATGGCTCGCTCATTATCAAAAATAACCGAAGAATGTTTCATCGATTATGAGGCTTTTCGGCCATGGAGGCGGCGCCTAGGATGTCACTCAACGGCGCGCGACACGCGAAAGACCACGCGGCGCCCGAAGCGAAATCCCGTCGTCTTCCTCCATTCCTCGTTAATCCTCCCAAGGAGCCCGCAATGAAAGCCGTTGGCCTCTACCGCTATCTCCCGATCGACGCCCCCGAAGCCTTGCTCGATCTCGATCTGCCCACGCCCGTGCCCACCGGCCGCGACGTGCTCGTGAAGGTGGAAGCGGTGTCCGTGAATCCCGTCGACTACAAGGTGCGCGCGCCCAAGGACAAGGTCGAGACCGACGCGAAGGTGCTCGGCTACGATGCGGCGGGCACGGTCGCGGCCGTCGGCCCCGAGGTCACGCTGTTCAAGGTCGGCGACCCGGTGTTCTACGCCGGCGACATCACGCGCAGCGGCTCGAACAGCGAGTTCCAGCTCGTCGATGAACGCATCGTCGGCCACAAGCCCGCGTCGCTCGATTTCGCGCACGCCGCGGCGCTGCCGCTGACCGCGATCACCGCGTGGGAAGCGCTGTTCGAGCGTCTGCACGTCTCGCCGCAAGGCGCCGACGCAGGCAAGTGCGTGCTGATCATCGGCGGCGCGGGCGGCGTGGGTTCGATCGGCATTCAGCTGGCGAAACAGCTCGCGAAACTCACCGTGATCGCCACGGCGTCGCGGCCCGAATCGGCCGAATGGGCGCGCTCGCTCGGCGCGGACCACATCGTCAATCATCACGGCGACATGCCTGCCCAGATCCGCGCACTCGGTTTCCAGAACGTCGATTACGTGCTGATTTTCAACGACACCGATGCGAATTTCCCCGCCGCCGCCGAGATCGTTGCGCCGCAAGGCGGCATCGCGACCATCGTCGAAAACGACAAGCCGATTCCGGTCGAGCTGCTCAAGGCGAAGAGCGCCGCGCTGCACTGGGAATTCATGTTCACGCGCTCGATGTTCGGCACGCCCGACATGATCGAGCAGCACAAGCTGCTGACCGAAGTGGCGCGGCTCGTCGATGCGGGCACGCTGCGCACGACGGTCGGCGAAGTGCTCGGGCCGATCAACGCGGCGAACGTGCGGCGCGCGCACAAGCTGCTCGAAGAAGGGCGCGCGATCGGCAAGCTCGTGCTGAGCGGATTCTGATCGGGTGATCTGAACGCGGCGACGCCGCGGCAGCCATGCGCGACGCATGTTTGCCGTGGCGCGCCGCCCATTCCGCGCCCTGGCGAGGGCGAGAAAGCAAGCGGGATAATACCTGGGCCGCGCAATGGCATTGCCGGGCGCACGCGGACGCGCGGCAAGCTAGACTGACAGAAGAACGAAGATTCGCCACACGCTGCCGTGGCCGCGTTTTTCGCGGCGACGTCGGCGCCAGCCAGGAGGTGACGCATGTCTTGCAGCAGCTCCAGCCACTCCCGCCGCGCCCGCGCGGTGCTCGTCCGTGCCGCCGTGGTGTTGTCCTGCGCGATCGCGCTGCCGGCGTTCGCCACCACGCCGATCAAGGTGACCTCGAAGGCCGCGCCCGATGGCCCGATCCGCTACACGGTGAAGGTCACGTCGAAGCTTTACGGCAATTCGCAGGAAACGCGCACGCTGCGTTCCGGCGACACCGACGACTTCACCTGGCGCACCCAGCCGCCCGGCGGCGCGGTGCCGACCGCGCAGAGTTGTCCCGATTACGGTTCGCTGCCGCTCGACGCGAATGGCGCGATGGTGCGCCAGACCCAGGTGCGCCTCGCGCCGATCGTCGCCGCCGACGGCACCGCGAACGTGCAGGTGAGCTTCCGCGCCCAGGCGCCGCGCGGCAAGCCCGCGAGCGGCGAGTCGTGCCCGGAAGTCGTCGCGCATAGCGAAGTGCTGCACTTCTCGATGCCGACCAACGGCACCGTGAAAACGCTCACGCTCAGCGACGGCACGCAACTGGCGATTTCGGCGCAGCGCTGAATCGCGTGTGCGTGTGCGTGTGCGCGTGATCGTGCAGCGAGCGCGGCGCTAGACGCGCGCCTTCGGGCGCGCATCGCGCGCGATGAGCTTCGCCGCGAGAAAACGATGCTCGGGCGAGAACAGCCGCCGATACGCGAGCAGCACCGCGCCCACGGTGCCGAGCGCCGAAGACGCCGCGATCAGGAACATGATGACGATCTGATAGCGCACCGCCTGCAGCGGCGACTGGCCCGCGAGCACCTGGCCCGTCATCATGCCGGGCAGACTCACCACGCCCACGACCGCCATCTGGTTGAGCGTCGGGATCATGCCCGCGCGCACCGCCTCGCGCGCGCTCGCCTGAGCGGCTTCCCAACGCGTCGCGCCGAGCGCGAGCGCGCTTTCCACGCGGTCGCGCCGCGCCGTCAGTTCCTGCATCATCCGTTCGACGCCGAGCGACACGCCCGTGAGCGTGTTGCCGAGAATCATGCCGAGAATCGGAATCGCATATTGCGGCTCGTACCACGGACGAATGCGGATCACCGCGAACAGACCCACGGCGGCCACGAGCCACGCGCTGACCCAGATCGACACAATGCTGTCCGCGCGCTGGCCGCCGTAAGTGCGCGCGCCGCGCTGCGAACCGGCGATACCGGCGATCAGCGTCATCAGCGCCATGAGCGGCAGCACCGCGTACCAGCGGTTGAACGCGAACACCCAGCCGAGCACGTAGCCGATCGCGAGCAGTTGCACGACGGTGCGCACGGCGGCCCACGCGAGCTTGCGTTCGAGATCGAGCTTGAGCAGTACCGAGACCGCGCCGTTCACGAACACGAGCAGCGCCGCGATGCCGACATCGACGAGACTGAGATCTTGCAGCACGCCTGGATTCATTGCGCGTCTCCGGAAGCCGCTTGCTGAAGGGACGATTGAGCTACGGATGATGGCGACGCATCGAGCACGCCCGCGCGCATCGTGATGTGGCGCGTGCCGACACGCGCGGCCTGGGCCGGATCGTGCGAAATCCACACCGTGGCGCGCGTTTCGCGCTGAAGTTGGAACCATTGCTCGACGAGCGCTTCGACTTCGCGCGCCGAATCGGGATCGAGCGAGGCCGTGGGTTCGTCGAGCAGCAGCGCTTCGGGATCGAGTTGCAGCACGCGCACCAGCGCGACGATCTGCGCTTCGCCGCCCGAGAGTTCGGACGCCGCGCGCGAGAGGAAATCGGCGCCGCGTCCGGTGGCGTCGAAGAGCGCGTGCACGCGCGCGGCGTCGAAGCGGATGTCGCGATAGACCGCGAGCGAATAGGGATAGCGCAGGTTGTCTTCGACGCTGCCGTCGATCAGTGCGGGCCGCTGACGCAGGTACGCAATATGCCGCCGATACGACGGAATCCGCGCGCGCGCAACCGCTTCGCCGTGCCAGCGCACCGTGCCGCCGTCGAGCGGATCGAGCAGCGCGAGCGCGCGCAGAAACACGCTCTTGCCCGAGCCCGACGGACCCGTGAGCACGACGCGTTCGCCGCTGTGCAGCGCGAAATCGGTGGGATGCAGCAGAACCTGATCGCGCTGCGCATCGCGCCGCGCGAGGCCGCGCGCTTCGACGAGCGGCGCGCTCACGTCAACGGGGGGACGTTTCGAATCGTTTTGATGTTTCATTGAAAGATGGCAAACAAGACGTGCGAGCGCAGATTGCAGATTCGCACATTCGGGCAAGAACCAGGCACGTCTTCTGCTGTCGTATCGCTGGCGAAACAACAATGCAAAAACCGGAGTGCGCATGACGTCACCGCAACCCAAGCCCCGCGGCCCTGGCCGCATACTCGCCAGGATCTTCGCATGGCTCGTCGCGATTGTAGTCGTGCTCATCGCCGCGCTTGCCGTCTTTATCTACACCTTCGACTGGAATCGCGCCAAGCCTTACGTCAACGAGAAAGTGACGGAAGCGATCGGGCGTCCGTTCGCCATCGTCGGCGACCTGAAGGTGGGCTGGCGTCGTCCGCCCGGCGAAACGGGCTGGCGCGCGTGGGTGCCCTGGCCGCGTTTTTCCGCGGCGCAGATCGAGGTGGCCAATCCCGACTGGGCGAAGGCGCCGCATTTCGCGACGCTCGACGAGATCGACTTCGAAGTGGCCGTGCTGCCGCTGCTCGCGCACGATATCGTGATTCCGGCGATCAATCTCGTGAATCCGTCTGTCGACATCGAACGGCTCGCCGATGGCCGCAACAACTGGACCTTCAAGCTGCCCGCGTCGAGCGGGCCGTCGACGTGGAAACTCAATCTGCATGACATCACGTTCGGCAGCGGCAATATCGCGGTCGACGACAAGCAGACGAAAACCGACGTAAAGATGGTCGTAAGTCTGCTCGGCCAGGGTATTCCGATCGGCAAGGTGATGGAGCAGCAGGAAGCGGCGTCGCGCCAGGGCTCGGCGCAGGTGATCGGCAAGGCGGGCGCGAACCGGCTCGCGCAGCAGGCCGAGAAGCAGCAGGCGTCGGAAGCGGCAGCCGCGAGCGCGGCGGCGGCGAGCGAGGCCAGCGCAGCGAGTGCGGCCGAACCGGCATCGGGCGCGGCAACGACCGCTTCGGACAGCGGCGCCGCTTCGCAAGGCATCGGCTCGAAGCTGGCCGCGGTCGGCGCGAGCGCCGCGAGCAACGCGAACGCGGCGGCCGGCGGCCAGACCAACGAACCGTTCTACGCGATCGGCTGGACCATCAAAGGCACCTACAACAAGACCGCGCTGTCGGGCGAGGGCAAGCTCGGCGGCGTGCTCGCGCTGCAGAACGCGAAGCGTCCGTTCCCGGTGCAGGCCGACGTGCGCGTCGGCGACATGCATATCGCGCTGGTCGGCACGGTGACCGATCCGACGCATCTGGCCGCCGTCGATCTGCGCCTCTGGCTCCAGGGCCAAAGCATGGCGCATCTCTACAACCTGACCGGCGTGACGCTGCCGGAAACGCCGCCGTACGCGACCGAAGGGCGTTTCGTCGGCCAGTTCCGCAAAGGCGCGAGCGTGTTCCGCTACGAGAACTTTACAGGCCGCGTGGGCGGCAGCGACCTGAACGGCACGCTCGTCTATACGCAGCGCGATCCGCGTCCGCTGCTCTCCGGCGAGCTCGTGTCGAACCTGCTGCAATTCTCCGATCTGGCGCCGATCATCGGTGCGGACAGCAAGGCGAGCAAGGCCAAACGCGGCGACACGGTGCAGCAGCCCGCCGACCGCGTGATCCCGGTCGAGCCTTTCAAAACCGACCGCTGGAAAGCCATCGACGCCGACGTGAAGTTCACGGGCCGCCGCATCATCAAGCAAGGCAGTCTGCCGATTCAGGACCTCTACACGCACGTCACGATGACCAACGGCGTGCTCGACTTCGAGCCGCTGCAGTTCGGCGTCGCGGGCGGCACCTTCGCGACGCGTCTGTCGCTCGACGGCAGCGGCGCGCCGCTCAAGGCGCGCGGCACCGTGGAAGCGCGCCATCTGAAGCTCAAGCAGCTGTTCCCGGGCGTGAAGTCGATGCAGCAGGCGCTCGGCGAAGTCAACGGCGACGCCTCGCTGTCCGCGACCGGCAATTCACCGGCGGCGCTCGCTTCGACGTCGAACGGCGAGGTCAAGGCGCTCGTCACGCAAGGCACGGTCAGCCGTCTGCTGATGGAGGCGGCGGGGCTGAACGTGGCGAACGTCGTCTACGAAAAGCTGTTCGGCAACCGCGATGTCAACATAAACTGCGCGGCCGCCGATTTCGTCGCGACCAACGGCGTGGTGAATCCGCGCGTGTTCGCGCTCGACACCGACGACGCCGTGATCGACATCGACGGTCCGATCGATCTGCGCGACGAATCGATGGATATGAAGGTGCATCCGCACACGAAGGGCTTTCGGATCTTCTCGCTGCGCTCGCCGCTTTACGTGAAGGGCACGTTCAAGAATCCGCACGTCGGCGTGGACGCGGCGGCGCTCGCGCTGCGCGGCGGCGCGATGGTCGGCCTCGGTCTGCTCAACCCGTTCGCGGCGCTGATTCCGCTGATCGCGCCGAGCAACAACAAGCCCTTGCCGTGCGCGCAGTTGTTTTCGCAGATTCGCGAGCATCCGGTCGCGCCGCCGCCGGGGCAGAAGATGCGCGCGCCGGCGGCCGCGAAGGGGACGAGCGGTTCCAGTTCCGGTTCGGGTTCGAATGGCGCGAAGGCCGGCGCGGCGGTGCCGGCGAAGCGCGAGGAATCCACGCAACCCGTCGCGCAACCCGGTATGCAGTCGCTCTACAAAGGGAGCTGAACGGAAAGCACTCGGGCGCTCGCACAGACGAGCGCCCATGCGAAAACGCCCGGCGAGAAAGCCGGGCGTTTTTTCTGATGAAACTCAGCGCAGTTGACGCGGGATCGGGTCGCCGGCCGGGTCCTGTCGGCGGGTCACGCTGCGCGAGGCCGCGCCGGGTTTCTCCGCGCCGAACTCGGGCAGGATGCGGGCGCGCGCGCGGCTCGCGAAAATCAGGAAGCCGAAGCCGTCCGCCTCGTACCAGTAGCCGCCGTTTTCGAGTCCTTCGATCGGCTGTTCGAGCGCATGCGCGATGGATTCGATGCAGCGTCTGCGCAACTCGCTCGTCGCCGGATAGGGCGGCTGCGCGCCGCGCACACAGCACAGCAGCACGTCGAGCCCGGGCAGCACGTGTGCGTAGAGCACCGGCTCGTCCTGGGCGCGCGCACGCGCGATCTTGGTGTCGAGTTGACCGAACGGTTTGAAGTGATTCAGCACGGCGAGAAACGACTCGTCGCCATCCGACTTGACGCGTTTCCGCTTTTTCGGGAAGGACATAAAAATTCGCCTGAAAAAGGTGGATTGCAAAACACGCAGCGTTCCCATGCGACCACTCCCGGCTTGGTGCGCCGCACGTCGATCCTTCGTAGCATGCCGACCTGTCACAGGCAATCGCCATGCCGGACCGCACGTCGCGCTCATGTAGGTATCCCGGCGCTCCTTCGCTTACTTTTGTTCGTCTCCGGTCTCAATAATAGACCTGCATGCGCGCGCGGTGTGGCGATTTCTCGGGAAATATCGGGCTTTTCGCATCGCCTGGTGCGAGCTGCCACACACGTTGTCATCTCTTAAATTCGCGCCGATAATGTTTTGGCTCTGGCGCCCGCGGTTAGTCAAAAGGCATGTCGCCCAGACCGCCACCGGACCAGACCGTCATGAAACTCTTCACCAAGGGGCTCCTGCTGATCGCGATTCCCAGCGCCATCGAACTGGCGCTGCTCGGCGTCGTGTTCGACACGCAAGGCAAAGCCGCGCAGGCCGCGCGCAGCGCCGACAACAGCAAGCAGATCCTCTGGCAGGCGACCAGTCTCGTCGATCCGCTGCTGCGCGAAGCCGCGCGCGTGCGCACCGCGATCGTGCTCGAAGATCCCTCGTTCATCGACCGCCGCGCCGTCTGGACCGAATTCTCCGATCGCGTTTCGCTGCTCGCGCACATGGTGAACGACAACCCGGAGCAGCACGCGCGCGTCGAGCGCATCCGTGCGTACGCGCGGACGTGGCGCGCGCGTTGTGCCCAGGTCGCCGACGCCTTGCGCGAGGGCCGCGCCACGTCGTTGGTGCGCGCGGCCGGCGACGGCATGCCGCCCGAGATCGACGCGGTGCGCAACGAACTCGACGCCTTTATCGCCGACGAAACCCGCCTCGA
>NZ_JAAGPN010000324.1:0-7809 GCF_017104805.1 Paraburkholderia sp. Ac-20347
CGGCGTCCGGCACGTGGCGGCGCGCCGTCACGCGCACCGCGCGCATCAGATGCGGCGTGATGCGCTCCAGCAGCGCGCGGGCCTCATCGGACAACGGGCCGCTGTCGGCTTCGCTGCGCAGGGCGAGCATCGCCGTGAGCGCGCCGCCGTCGATCAGCTTGCACAGCGAAACGCAGCGCGGACCCGCCGCGAGCAGGCATGGCTCCAGCACCGGATGCCGCGCGCCGTCCTGTTCGTTCCTTACATTGTCTGCCGCGTCCTGCAGCGGCGATTGCGGGCCGCAGTGCTGCCATTCTCCGGGCGCCGCGCTGCGCAGCCACCCGAGCCGCGGATCGTCGCGATAGAGCGGGCCGATGCGTTCCAGCGGCTCCGTTTCGAGCAGACTGAAACCGTCGGCCCAGGAAAACAATTCGCGCTGCCGCTCGAATGCGCAAAGATGCACCGAAGCGGCTCCCGTCGATTTCCTTAATTCCGCGCAAAAATCCTTCCAGGCGGAAGGGTGCTCGATGGTTTCGTAAATAACGTTCAGCAGCCGGTCGTATTGCAAGTCGTTCGATTTCACGCCGTTCTCATTTTGATACCCGCCGCGGCCCGCCTGTCGTGGAAAATGCGCAATGCATATTTCTTCCACAATTGAGGAATATACAGATTGAATAGCCGCCGTTAATCTTCGGTCCGTAAAGCTGACCGAACGGTCATCATCGTGAGCGCCCTGTCCATGCGATTCCGTGCGGTAGGCAACGGATTGGCGGGCGCGCCGACTTTATTCTTGAGAAGCGATGCGATTTGAATGTTCGCTATCCTGGGCAGATAGCGGCGAGGCAGCACGACATTTAAGGCGGTGAGGAATATTAATCGAAATCGGGCAGTAAATCATCGAATGCGCGGACGCGTTTTGAATCGACGTCTTCCATAAAGACAGTTCATGCCGGGGGCAGTAATGAATCACCACCAACTTGAAAAGGATTTAGAACATCTCGAACATGTGATTGCAAGGCTTTCAGGTCAGGACCGCATTCCACTTTCTTATTGGCGCGGCCGTCTTGATTCGGTGCAGGTGGCGACTCTGGTGCCTTCGCAAATACAGCGCGTGAAGCGCCTTTCCGACGCCCTGTGCGCTCTGGAGCGCCGCGCCAAGGGCTGTTCATCACACGAATCGGTGCGTTAGTCTTTGCCTGTTTTTGGGGCGTTTATGTAATAAATCGCAATGAAACTCGGTGAAGTACGAGAAAAATGCGCGATAACCGGCACTCTTTGGCGCCAGAACGGTCACAATGGCCGTGTCTGACCGAACCGGAGATTATTTTTTATGCCGAGCTACAAGCAATTGACCGCGCAACTCGAAAAACTTCATAAGGAAGTTGCGGCGGCTCGCGAAAAGGAAATCGAGCTGGCCATCGCCGAGATCAAGGAAAAGATCGCCGAGTACGACATTACGGCCGAAGAACTGGGTTTTAGCGCGAAGCGCGCACCCGCGCCGCGCAAGAAGCCGCTGCCGGCCCGTTATCAGAATCCCAAGACCGGTGAAACCTGGAGTGGCCGCGGCCGCGCGCCGGGTTGGCTGTCCGGTCTGAAGAACCGCGATCGTTTCCTGATCAAGGAATGAGCGGGCGCGGGAAGCCGCTATCGTGCTTCCCGTAAAGGCTCACCGTCGATTCATCGCGGGCACGCCGCGCGCATCCTGCGGCGCCATCCCGTCGATCTCACACGCTTTGCGTCGCCTTGCGCGGGCGCGCCGCTGCGTGCTTCGTGAGCGTCGCTCGCGGCTCGCTTGCGCCTCGCCTGCACCGCGCCTGCACCGCGCCTGCACCTCGCGTGCGGCTCGAGTGCGCGGTTCGTGAGCGCTGCAACCGTGTCCACGCATCTCCCGTAAAAGCTCACCTGCGCACGCCCGGCGATGCGCCGCCGCTGCCGGTTGCGAATCCGTGCCGGATTGCGCCGCCGCGTCGTCGCCGCGAGCTGCGTCGAACTTTTAGTCGGGGGCTGTAATGACGTGTATCATTCGTCCCCTGGCGCCTTTCTGCGCGCACGCCGGCCCCGGTTTTTCCGACCGCTCGTGCTATTCGCCGCTCAGGCCGTCCCCGTAACCCCCGCCGTGCGGCCGGTTGCCCGAATTCATCCGTATACCTGCTCCATCCATGTCAGTTGCTGAACTCAGACGCCGCCGCACGTTCGCGGTTATTTCTCACCCGGACGCGGGCAAGACCACGCTCACCGAAAAGCTGCTGCTGTTCTCGGGCGCGATTCAGATCGCCGGTACCGTGAAGGGCAAGAAAAGCGGCCGCTTCGCGACCTCCGACTGGATGGAGATCGAAAAGCAGCGCGGCATTTCGGTCGCCAGCTCGGTCATGCAGTTCGAGTACGGCGACGCCGTCATCAACCTGCTCGACACGCCGGGCCACGAGGACTTTTCGGAAGACACGTACCGCGTGCTGACGGCCGTCGACGCGGCCGTGATGGTGATCGACGGCGCGAACGGCGTGGAAGCGCAGACGCTCAAGCTGCTCGAAGTCTGCCGCAGCCGCAAGACGCCGATTCTCACGTTCATCAACAAGCTCGACCGCGAAGTGCGCGAGCCGCTCGATCTGCTCGACGAAATCGAGCAGCATCTCGGCGTGGCGGCGGTGCCGTTCACCTGGCCGATCGGCATGGGCAAGGAATTCCAGGGCGTCTACGACATCCAGCGCGATCAGGTGCGCGTGTTCCGCGCGGGTCAGGAGTCGCTCGGCGGCGCGGTGGAAACGCTGCAGAACATCAGCGACGCCGATGGCGAAGCGCGCTTCGGCTATCACTGGAAGCGCACCAAGGAAGAGGTCGAGCTGATCACGGGCGCCACGCCCACGTTCGACCGCGACGCGTTCCTGGCCGGCGAGCAGTCGCCGGTGCTGTTCGGCTCGGCGATCAACAACTTCGGCGTGAAGGAAATTCTCGACGCGCTCGTCGATCTCGCGCCGCCGCCGTCGCCGCGCATGGCCGTGCAGCGCGCGGTTTCGCCGGAGGAAGCGAAGTTCACGGGCGTCGTGTTCAAGGTGCAGGCCAACATGGACCTCGCGCACCGCGACCGCGTGGCGTTCATCCGCGTGTGCTCGGGCCATTTCGAGCGCGGCATGCAGCTGAAGGTCACGCGCAACAACAAGACCTTCCGCGCCAACAACGTCGTGAGCTTCCTCTCGCAGCGCCGCGAAACCGTGGCCGAGGCGTACCCTGGCGACATCATCGGTATTCCTAATCATGGCACGCTGAGTCTCGGCGACACGCTGACCGAAGGCGAAGACCTGCAATTCACGGGTCTGCCGTTCTTCGCGCCGGAAATTTTCCAGACCGTCGAAGTCGTCGATCCGATGCGCGCGAAGCAGCTGGGCGAAGCGCTCAAGCAGCTCGGCGAAGAGGGCGCGATCCAGGTGTTCCGCCCGATCCACGGCGGCGCGACGATTCTGGGTGCGGTCGGCCAGCTGCAGTTCGAAGTGGTTTCGCACCGTCTGTCGGCCGAGTACAAGGTGGCCGTGCGCCTGCTGCCCGCGCGCTATCGCCTCTCGCGCTGGGTCACGTGTGACGATCCCGCCGAGCTGCGCCGTTTCACCGATTCGTACGAAGCCCGCATGGCCTACGACGCGTCGAACGCGCCGACCTATCTGGCCTCGCACGTGTCGGAAATCGAAGTCGCGCAGAAGGCGTGGCCGAAGATCGTATTCAACGAGCTGCGCGAGCATTCGGGCGCGCCGTTCCGCAAGTCGATGTAACACGCGGCGCGTGTCGGATTAAAAAATAGTCTTCATGATTAAAAAATAGTTCTCATGTTTAAAAAATAGTTGTCATTTGGGCCCAGATCACGCCAAGCTGCGAGTTCTGGGCTTTTTTGTATAAAAATCAATGGCATACGTTCGGCGTTCGCTCGACGGTTTGCCGCTACTCCACGCTGGCGCCGACCTTTTCCCCGCATCCGCTCTTCGCTGGGTGCACCAACGGCCTCCTGCGAGCTTGCCCGACTCTTGGGTCAAGCGGACGCCACAAACCCGTACAGCGCCTCCTTGTGGATTCAGTGGAGCACTCTAGCGCCCACAGTTACGGATTCTCCCTTCCGCCTGAAAAGTAAGTGTGTACTCACTTCTCTTGTGAGTTGTCCGCCCCTTCCGCGTGTACAGCTAGTCCAAACAGGGTCGAATTCGTCTAGGTAACCTAGAATGGGACCGCCTGCCCGAGTCCGGTCTCTGGCAGTGCCGAACATTCGTAGCGAAAACTAGGAGATGTGTGTGCCCATCACGGCCTATTCAAACGCGGCGCGGCGAGAGCTCGATGTTGAGCAATGGCTCGGGCTCAATTTTTACGACGTGAACGCGGATCCGAATTGGGTCCTGATGTCTGGGGCGCTTCGCGAAAAAGCGGCCGTCGACATTGAGTGTAGTTGCTGTGGTGCCCGTGGCGCGACCCTCGTCCGAGGCGCGCGCTCCAAGGGGACTGGCAAGAGCGTTGCACAACCACACTTCCGCTTTTCGTCTCCCGATGATTCGAACCCGCACAATACCGCTGTGGAAGTTAGAGGTGCGCAGGACGACAACTTGGAGCAGCATTTAGAGCCGCTTCTCAGCTCGAACGACATTGAGAGCTGTATTCGCCGTCAAGCGAAGGAAATCAGGAAAAGCAGTGAGTGAACGCGTCTTCTATAGCTCCGATAAGCGACCCATGATCGAGGCGTTGGTTAGTTATCTAGTATGGCAAATTAATTGATGTGAAAAGTTTCGAAATAATCGAAAAATATAAATTTATAGCTTATAAGGCCAATAAAATCGTGAGTAAACCTCTGCATATCATTGTGATTGAGAGCGATGCTCGATATGTGCCTGTCGCGCTAAGGGGCCATGCAGTTATGCTGCCACGCGGATTGTGGAAAGCTTCGGATGACGAATGGATGTTGTTGGATGACGCTATCAAAGGGAGTGAAGCTACTACACGCGCTCCATCCGCGGTTGCTGCTTAGAGTGCCCGGCGTGACTTAGAACTGAAAGTGTTGATCATTGCCGTGTGCACTATTAGATTTGCGCATTTCTTATTTTGCGCTATAGCAGTTGCGATTTTAATGATTATTGGTATACGAGTATTTGCGGTATGGCTGAAACCCTTGTTGGTAGGGCTTCTCCGGGGTTTTCGAAGAATTTTCTTTAAAAGTTGTTGACTTCGCGAATCTAGTCGTCCATTCTGATTTGCAGAAAAAAGAAGCGGCGAGGATCGGTTAGGGAAAATCGAATCGATTCGCCGTCACGATAAAGGACTTATACGGGGATGGTTGTCGAGGATCGACAACCAGATGATTAGCAGCCAGCGGTCTTCTCGCTCAGCTGCGTTGGTGCATCATTCTGGGGAGCCGCCGCCATGTGCGGGCTTTCACGGATGGTGCGTCGGGTCAACCAAATCGTGCACCAACCTATGGTGCGTGAGGGGCGTACATGTCTATGCATGCTAAGTCGCGGGGCGAGCGAATCGCAGCTTTACGTCGGTCGTGGCAGCCTAATCGCGATGCGGAATCACATTTTCGCTCAGCGAAGGTAGACGGCCTTGTTTGGCCCGAGTTTCCTGAGGGTATAGCGGGTGGCAATCGAGAAACATGAAAACTATGCTATCGACGGATTTCGCGAGGCGCGTCGAAGATTCTCAAAAAATGAAAACTATGGGTCAACCATGCTTTTTTGAGGTCTAATAAAATCAATGACTTAGCGCGCATTTCCATGACGACTATTTTTTCGTCCGACAGCGCGCGGGCCGGGCGATTCGCCAGTCCGCCGCCAGCAAAGAAAAAGGCCGCTTTCGAGCGGCCTTTTTTCATGTGCGTTTTCTTTCCGGATTTCCGGAAGCGCGCTGCGTATCCGGCGTTCACACCCGCGACGAGCGTTCGAGCCCCTGCGCGAGTTCGAGCCGGTTGCCGCCCAGCGATTTGGCGCGATACAGCGCCGAATCGGCGGCGGCGAGCAGGTCGGTGAGCGCGGCCGCTTCGGCGTGCGCCTGCGCGCCGTGCGTGAGCGCGAGACCGATGCTGACGGTGGTGCGGATGCCCGTGCCGTCGGCGGGCTGCGCGGCGCTCTGGGCGAAGCGGGCTGCGATGGTTTCGCCGAGCGCCTGCACCTGGTCGCCATCGCGCCCCGCGATCAGCGCGGCGAACTCCTCGCCGCCGATACGCGCGAGCAGCGTGTCGTCGCCGAGCGCCGCGCGCGCGATGCTCGCGAAGGTCTTGAGCACGTCGTCGCCGGTCTGATGGCCGTAACGGTCGTTGATCGCCTTGAACTGGTCGAGGTCGAACGCCAGCAGCGCGACGCGCTCGCGCGTGCCGGCGCGGCTCAGCACGCGCGCGCCTTCCTCGAAGAACCAGCGGCGGTTGCCGAGCCGGGTCAGATAATCCGTTTGGGATTCCTGCAAAAGCTGCCCGTGCGTTTCGTCGCGCACGAGCCGCAGCAAGGTCATCGGCAGCACGACTGAATACAGCACGCCCTCATACATCGTCACCTTGCTGACGACCGGCAGCAGCGCCTGGCCGTAGCGCGTCGCGAGCCACGGCAGCACGGCGGCCCGAAACGCATACACGAAGGTATGGACGCCCGTGGCGATCACGGCGATGCGATGCGCCTGCGACCACTTGAGCACGTGATTGCGCAGCAGCTCGCGCATTGCCATCGCGGAGGCGAGCGAGATCGGAATGGCCGTGAGATAGAGCCACATGACGGACTCGCCGCGTGCGCCCGCAATGATCCAGGCGATGGCGAGCACCACGAGAATTGCGGCCGACAACGCGCGGTTCTGGCGGCCGTTCATGACGGCGAGGCCGTGCGCGATCAGCAGATAACCGGTAACAATGACCAGATTGCTCAGCGCCGCGCCCCAGGCGCCGGGCAGCGCGCTGCGCCAGATCGCGGCGCCGACGCCGATACCGAGCGTGGCATAGCCGGCGGCGAGGATTTTCAGTTCCTTGCTGCGCCCGGGGTGCGTGCGATGCTCCCAGAGCGTCATGCCGGCGCTGGCGAAAAGTGTTCCGATCGCGAGGAGATAGAGGGTGAATAGATCGACGTGCATCGCGGGCGTAAAGGTGCTACGCCGGTACTTCACGGCGGCGTGGGGCATTTTACGCCGAAATGACTGCCAGACAATGACGTGTCATTTTTCTTCCGGACCACGACACGATGCATGACGGATGCACGCCGGGAGGCATGTCGACGTGCGCGAATCGGGATTCGATGCGCGCCGCGCCGTCTCCAGCGCGCTGCGACGCCGTGACACCACCGCGCGACCGCAAGCGCGACGGGCGAAATGCGCGCAGCGCGAGGCCGATTCGCCTATTCTCATTCGTGTCGATCGGTAGGGATTTCCGGCCGCCCGCGCACGCGGCGCGCGCCGTCGCACAACAGGAGGAGCAGTGACCGTACGCAATCTCGACGCGGTGTTCCAGCCGAAATCGGTGGCCGTGATCGGCGCTTCGCAGCGGGCCGGCAGCATCGGCAACATGGTGTGGCAGCGGCTGATCGAAGGCGGCTTCGACGGCCCGCTGTTCGCGGTGAATCCGCGTCACGCGGGCGAATTCGCGCAGTTCGACGGCCGTCCCGTGGTCGCCGACGCGGGCGATCTGCCCGAAGCGCCCACCGTCGCGCTGATCTGCACGCGGCCGTCCACGTGGCCCGCGCTCGTGCACCGGCTCGGCGGCATGGGCACCCGCGCGGCCATTATTCTGGGCGAGGTGAAGAACGACGAGGACCGCGCCGATCTGCGCCACGCGCTCGCGGCGGCGCGCCCGCATCTGCTGCGCATCGTCGGGCCGGGCAGCCTCGGCGC